>NZ_JAUORY010000009.1:0-193181 GCF_030548145.1 Aliiglaciecola sp. 2_MG-2023 | reverse complement strand
TTAATAAAAACAATCAACAAAAAATATCTGTAAAATCAGAAGGTAACTGAACATCACCAATCCGTTGTGTTGGCAAAAGGCGCAGAGTGCAGTCAGCGGATTGGTCAACTTCCCCCACGAATGTAAACATTTATGCTCACTGCTTTGTTAATTTATTCATCTCAAATGAGAGTAAAGCCGCTCTAATTGCACTATAAAGGTATAGCGTCAAAAAATTATTGACGTTTGGACGTTTTTTAAGGGATTAAGCGTCAAAAGTATAGCTAACCATAACTATTAGGTAAATTAAATAACCGTAAAGACAGTAAAAGTTGTATTATTCAATTTTTAAAAGCTGGCATTGTTTTCGCTTAGTAATAATTAAAGCAGTGAAACCAAAATGATAGCTAACAATGATTGTACCAGTGGCCGAAATTAATTTGACCACGGTTAAAATCTCAAATGGAATAAAATTATGCGTATTAAAAGAGTCTCAGAACCATTTAAGCACTTGGCTGGTAAGTCTTTTAAGTTAGTTTGTATAGATTTGAATAAGGAAAGTTCAAACCAAAAACCCACAGTGCCATTGAACAATGTGGTGAATTTTCCTATTTCCCAAAAGTGTAAGAATTTCAAAAAGGCTTAGAACTTTTTCCTAACCTTCTGAACCGAAATAAAAATGGGAGCGTCCGCTCCCATTTTTATGTCTCAATTTGTTAATTTCAATTTACCAAGCGCACAGCCACTTCATTGAGGTGAGCATGTTGCACTCATTAAATTCCATACTGCGTTTTTAGGCTTTTGACTCGTGCGATGGTATTTTCATCCGTAAAAGTGCGCTCCACAAGCTTTCTTCTCGCTAAGCTGTTGTTACCACTTGCCAGTAATACTTCTACATAATTAAGATAGATCTCGTTATTCTCCATCGAATCATTTATCACACGGTCATAATATTTTAAGGCTTCATCATACTTTTCCTGTTTCATCAAAGCTTGCGCCAAGGTGTCCACCGCATCAGGGTTGTTAGGATGTTGTTCAACCGCCTGCTTCGCATATTTTTCGGCTTCTTTTAAACGTCCATTTTGCGCATACAAATAAGCCAAGTTATTCAGTACAACAAAGTTATTTGGGTTTAACTCTAAGGTTTTCTCATAAGTGGCGATGGCTTTTTCTTCATCACCGCTTATTTGACGTTCTGCAACCATCATTTTCACCGCAATATCATTGGGATACTTTTCAGCATGTTTTTGCAGCAGCGCGAGCGCTTGAGATTTTTGATCAAGTCGTTCTAGATTCACCGCAAGCAACACTGCATTTCGACTATTGGGTATTGCTTCATATACGGCTTCAGAATTAACCAGAGCATCGGCATATTCTTGGTCGGACATTTGAATGCGGGCTTTGAAGCCTTTGACTACAGGCAATTGTTGAGTGGCTTCTGGTAACTTTGCAAGCGCGGCCTTAGCTTCTTCAAACTGTCTGGACATAACTAAGAAATGTGTTCTCAACACCTCTACACTTAAATCATCACGAGCTTCAAGAAAACGACTGCTTAGTTTGGCACCTTCGGCGAAATCTCCTTTGGCATCAAGCAATAGCATTTTACCTAAGTTGGCATCTCTACTATTTGGATAACTGGCAAGCCATTTATCATAATGTTGATTGGCATCTGCTATACCGCCAATTCCAAGCAAAGCTTTACCTTTTAAATTCCAAAAAGATGAAGGTATAGAATCATTCTCAGGGATACTCTCAAGGGTTGTTAAAACCTGATTCCAATCTTGTTCAGTTAAATACATTCGAGCTACTACCAGCTTCAAGTCTGTATTTTGCGGTTCATTTCGTAGAGCTGTTAACGCCGGCTGCATACCTTTGGCACTTTCTTTCAATTGACGATGAGAAAGGTAATAGGATGCTAAAGCGGGTATAAAGCTTGGTTTCTTAGATAAAATAGCCAGTAATTTTTCATGCCCGGAATCACGATTACCTTTGGCTATGTCTAAGTTGGCAATAGCTAGCTTTATCAAACCATTTTCAGGATCTAGCGCTTCGGCCTTCTTATACATAGCCAATGCACTATCAAAATCACTTTGCTTAATCGCCAGTTCTCCGGCGAGCATATAGGCTTTAAAGTCTTCTGGATTAGAGGCAATCCATTCGTCAGCAAGTTCTTGTGCCTTATCGAATTGTCGAGTTGCAAGGTACGCATTTGCTAAGGTTGCTCTTGTTACATCCATATCTGGACTTTGTTCAAGCGCATTTTCTAAGTCTATGATGCCGCTGACATCATTTAATGAGAGTCTTAATACGCCCAATCTAGTTAGGTCTTCCGCAGAACGGCTTATCTCTGCTGAGCGTGCAACGACTTCTTTGGCATCGATTAGATTGCCAGCACGAATTAACTCGTATCCGGCTTTGGAAAACAGCTTAGCATCTTGCTCGGTCACTTCACTGAACATTTCCAATACATTGCTAGCATCTTCAGATAACCCCAGCTCCAATTGACTGGCCGCCAACATTTTTAGCGCTGGATGGTTAGCTGGCAAAGAACTGGCAATATAAGACAAGTGAGTATTCGCCGCTTCATAGTCTTTGAGCACGTATGCCGCATGCCCTGCAATCAATCTCAAAACTGGGTCACCGCGACCACTTTGAATTGCTTTTTCAGCATATTTTTGCGCGTTTTCATGCTCGTTTTTGGCTGCACTGACGACGCTTTTCAATTGATTAAGTAAGGCATTATCTTGGTTGATCGCTAATAATTGATCAATGTATGGTTCTGCTTGGGTAATTTTTCCGTTATCAACTAAAAGTTTTGCTAAGACAAATACAATCTGTGTATCTTCTGGATATAACGCTAAGTACTTTTCATATACCTCAGCTGCTTTATCAGCCTGTTGAGTACGCAAATACAATTGACCTTGCAACTTAAGTACATCGGCATTTTCAGGATACTTTTGCGCCAACGAATCGGTTTTATTTATCGCTTCGTCGATATTTTGATTTAACACTAAACCAAAGACTTCAACTAATCCGCTATAAACAGTATCAGCGTTAATGGTACTAAGTTGTTCTAATAATAATTTCGCATCTGCTTCTTTTCCTAATTGGGCCAGCGACTGCAATTTAAAGAAGCCCACTTCTATCTCTTGCTCAGGTGTCATCCCTGCTTCTGAGTGGTCAATTTCACTCAATTCTGCATAAGCACCGGAATTTTGATAGGCCTGAGATAATAAAGGAATGACGTCTGAAGCAGGTTGACCATATTCTAATGCTCGATTTAGTTCTTTTTCTGCACTTTCATATTGTTTTTGTCTTAAGTACACTTTTCCAAGTTCGAAACGCGCTTTAGGATTTTTAGGGTCAGCTTGAACGGCACTTTTCAGTTCAATAACTGCAGAATTAAATTTATTCTGTTCAACGAATTCTTGCGCGGACGTTAAGTGTTCCTCACTTGTTTTTTGAGTGCATCCTAGAATGAGGCTAACGCTAAATGCTATTAGTAATGTTCTCATATTGTTAACTCTTCCTTAATGTCGAATTAGCTCTATGCTACAAGGCTTGTTATTTTTTTAACAGTAAGTTTTTGTTTAAAAACGCCTAGACTAACACTGATTTTATTAAAATTATGCCTCTTATGTTAATTCACCGTTAACTACCAGTTAAAAAACCAAAAAATATCACCTGAAATGAGACCTTTGTTGGCTTAAAATAAGGTTATCTAATATACTACGCCTTTAAACAATACCGGCCTTTAGGCACTTTTCAAGATTGCCTGTTTAGCTGTAATTAGCTGATGTCAGTTAATTACTTATCCGGTAACCAGGGATCATGAATGACCAGTACGACAGATATAACATTTAAAGAACTTAATCTACCTGAAGCACTCTTGCAAGCGATTGAAAAAGTGGGCTATGAAAAGCCTTCTCCAATTCAAGCTGAGAGTATACCGTTAATATTACAAGGGCATGACCTTCTTGGCCAAGCACAAACAGGTACAGGTAAAACCGGTGCGTTTGCACTTCCTATGTTGGCCAATCTAGACATTGACGCAGATTACACTCAACTATTAGTTTTAGCGCCTACCCGCGAATTAGCTATCCAAGTAGCAGAAGCGTTTCAAGTGTATGCTAGCTTTTCGAAAAAAATCCGCGTTCTACCTATCTATGGTGGCCAATCTTACGACAATCAAATTCGTCAGTTAAAACGTGGCGTTCAGGTAGTGGTAGGTACGCCAGGGCGTGTTATTGACCATATTAAACGCGGCACGCTTAAACTAGACAAATTACGCTTCTTGGTACTAGATGAAGCCGATGAAATGTTGCGTATGGGATTCATTGACGACGTGGAATGGATTTTAAGCCACGCGCCAGCGACTCGCCAAACTGCGCTTTTCTCAGCGACAATGCCAGCGCCAATTAAGAAAATAACTGAACGTTATTTGAATAATCCTAAACATGTAAAAATTGCGTCCAAAGTGAGTACCGCAAGTACCATTAGACAGCGTTTTTGTCAGGTTGCTGGACATCATAAGTTAGAAGCCTTAACCCGTATCATGGAAGTGGAAGAATTTGATGGTGTCATCATTTTCGTACGTACCAAAACCGCTACCGTAGAATTAGCTGATAAATTATCAGCCCGTGGTTACGATGTTGAACCATTAAATGGTGACATCGCGCAAAACGCACGAGAAAGAACGGTTGATCGCCTTAAACAAGGTAAAATTGATATTCTTGTGGCCACCGACGTAGTAGCCCGTGGATTGGACGTTGAGCGTGTCAGCCACGTTATCAACTACGATGTTCCCTATGATACCGAATCTTACGTACACAGAATTGGTCGTACCGGTCGTGCGGGACGCCAAGGCGATGCGATTTTATTTATTTCACATCGTGAAAAGCGCATGTTGTTCTCTATCGAGAAAGCAACCAAACAAAGCATTGAACAGATGCCGATTCCATCGATTTCAGAAATCAATGAAACTCGACTATCTCGTTTTAAAACCAGCGTAATCGAAGCCATTCAAGATGATTCAATTGAGAGCTTAATTCCAATTGTTGAATCAATTCAAAAAGAAACTGAAGCAGCTCCAGAGAAAATCATGGCCGCTTTAGCTAAAATTGCGCAAGGTGATGAGCCATTAATTCTTAAAGAAGGCGACCGCCCTGACTTAAATGCAAAACCTGCTTATAATGATCGGGAAAGAGCACCTCGTAGCGGCGGCAGAGAACGTGGTTCAAGAGATGATCGTGGACCAAAACGTAGCCGCAGCAGCAAACCCGATGAAGGTATGCAACGTTATAGAATTGATGTTGGTCATACACACGGTGCCAAGCCTGGTAATATCGTTGGAGCTATAGCTAACGAAGCCAATATTAGCAGTAAAAATATTGGTGCTATTGAAATATTTGATAACTTCAGTACCGTTGATTTGCCAAAAGGCATGCCGGCTAACACTTTTGGTGTACTTGAAAAGACACGTGTAGCAGGACAGCGTTTAGCCATTCGTGAGTGGAGCGAAGAGCCACCGAAACGTAAATCACGGAAATTCGATAAACGATAAAATATCAAACCCGCTCACAAGGCGGGTTTTTTGATTCAAATTCTAAATAACCAAAAGAACTATCAATTAGCTTTTAATACTTTTGTTCTATATGGATTTTCACGCAGAATCTATTTCTCAACTACTACTATAGGCAACCGATATGCGTTATTTCCCCATTTTTATTGATACTCAAAAGTTAAACTGCTTAGTAGTAGGAGCAGGGGAAGTGGCTGCCCGTAAAATAGAATTGCTACTTAAAAGCGAAGCAAAAATTACAGTAGTAGCACCTTGGATGTGTAACACAGTAGCGCAGTTTGCAGAACAAGGCTTAATCACCGTCATTTCAAGAGAATTTAGCCATGACGATATTACGCAGCGAGACCTGATTTTTGTGGCAACCGATAGCAGCGAAGTGAACCAACAAGTTCATAAACTGGCTAGTGATGCCAATATTTTAGTTAATGTGGTTGATAACACACCTTTGTGCAAGTTTATCACCCCGTCGATTATCGACCGTTCGCCAATTGTGATCGCCATGAGCAGTGGTGGCGTTGCACCGGTTTTATTACGCTATTTACGCCAAAAGTTAGAATCTTACATCCCGCAAAAAACAGCTCGTCTAGGGCAATTCTCAGAAAAGTTCAGAGAGTTGGTAAAGCAGAAATTATCGACGGTAACTGCCCGTAGGTTTTTTTGGGAAGATATCCTTGATGGTCCTGTAGCAGAGCAGGTGTTTAACGGTAATCAACAAAAAGCAGAGGCATTATTTGCCGAGTCATTGGAAAACCACCAGCAAAAGAAAGTCCATGGTGAAGTTTACTTAGTAGGTGCGGGTCCTGGTGATCCAGATTTGCTTACCTTCAAAGCCCTGCGGTTAATGCAAAAAGCGGATGTTGTGGTCTACGATAGATTGGTGTCCAAAGAAGTTCTAGAGTTGGTGCGTCGAGATGCTGAAAAGATTTATGTGGGGAAAGCTAAAAGCCAACATACTCTGCCCCAGCAAGACATAAACGTTTTACTTGCCGATTTAGCCGCAGAAGGAAAACGAGTGGTTCGACTCAAAGGCGGAGACCCTTTTATTTTTGGACGTGGTGGAGAAGAGATTGAGACCCTAGTGAGTCGTAATATTGCATTCCAAGTGGTGCCGGGGATCACCGCAGCAACAGGGGCGGCAAGTTATGCAGGAATCCCGTTAACCCATCGCGACCATGCGCAATCAGTAGTATTCGCAACCGGCCATTTAAAAGACAATACTATTGATTTAGATTGGCCTGCTTTAGTACAAAAAAATCAAACTATCGTTTTTTATATGGGGATAACTGGCCTAACTATTATCCGTGACAAGCTCATTGAACATGGTATGCCCAAAGATATGCCAATAGCGATGGTGCAATCTGCCACCACTGATAAACAAAAAGTTGTGACAGGCAGTTTAGCTACCATTCAAGAGCTTGCCGCAGCAGCTGACATTAAACCACCTTCACTTATCATTATTGGCACAGTAGTTACCCTGCGAGACAAACTAAATTGGTTTCTTACTGAACAAACAACAAAATAATCTCAGAATTCGTTGCCCATAAATTTAACCTCAACTCTGAAATTCGCTACTATGCTTAAGACAAAGAGACGGTGAATTCCAATGAAACGATTATTAATAAGTTTGTGTGTATTATTTTCTGCAGCCTCGATATTTGCGGTTGACGCGCAACAGTTACAATTTAACCAATCTTCTGATGGAGAAAACGTCGTTTTCAACTATCAATGGATTGACCAGTCAAACCAAACTAAGACGTTGGAATTTTCACTCGACAAATCTGCAGCCCAAGATCAGTATCAAAATCAAACCGTATTTAAACCAGAAATTGCTCAGCGCTATGTTTACATTGAACTGATGAAACAAGCCCAAAGGGTCGATCCTAAAGAAGCCCGCGTCCTCATTCAGCAACGCGGTAATCGTTTAGAGATTGAAGTGACTAGCCGATATCAAGAAATGCTAGACAAGTGGAAATCACTTATGTCTGAAAAGCAAGATAGTGCATTTGATGATTATTTATTTGCAAACCACTACACTCGCTTCGTCAACCATTTGGGACAAGAAGGCGTCATTCCCGACCATATTCGTTATATCCAGGAAAGCAGAGAAATTTTACTGCCCGCAGCTCAAGCTATATACGAGCAATTAGAACAAGGAAGTGACACGCGAACATACGTGAACTTGATGCTAGGCTGGATTCAAACAATTCCCTACAACGAATTGACTAGTCGCATAGATTCCAACGGCGCGGGATTCTTTACACCGATAGAGGTGCTCAATAACAATAAAGGAGATTGCGATAGCAAAGCCACATTAACAGCCTCCTTGATGCGCTCTTTGCTGCCAGATCTCAGCATGGCAATGGTCTACCTGCCCAATCATGCTCTTCTAGCCGTAAACTTGGGCGAGCGTCCAGACGAAAAAGCCATCGATATTCGTGGTGCCCTACATGTTTTAATTGAACCGACAGGGCCTGCAATGGTGAGCATTGGAAAAATTTCAGATGACACCGCCAGACATATTGCAAATGGCACTTTTCGAGTTGTGCCAATCCCTTAGCTGTGAATCAGTTAGAAACCACTCAAGCACACATTCGGCTTATTATTGAAACCCAATAATCTATACCAATACGAGATTTACTTGGCTCTTTAAGTTGCAGGTAAACGTGATAAATAAAAACGAATAAAAAAAGAGATGTGAAAACATCTCTTTTTAATTAATCTAGTGACTGTTTGAGTAAACTAGTTCTATAAATTCTCTTCCGCAAATTCAGCCAAACGGCTACGCACAACGCCATCTAGGTTGATAGTTGCACTACCTGAGAAATCTTTGAATTTCTCCACCAAATAAGTTAATCCTGAAGTAACTGCACTTAGGTAATTACTATCAATTTGCGCCAAGTTTCCGCCGCAAATCAGCTTAGTGCCCTCTCCGCATCGGGTTATGATGGTTTTTAGTTGAGAAGCTGTGAGGTTCTGTGATTCGTCTAAAATCACCCCCGAAGTGCTACCTTACTATCATACCCCTAAGAAACTTGATTAAAAAAGTTTTTACAAATAAGATATTATTAGAGGTGAATTGATATGGTAGTACTAACAAAATCTAAAATAATAAAAACAGAGGTCAATTTGGGAAAAGGGATGTCTTTTCACCTAGATCAATCTGGGCAACCTATTAACACTGAAGAGGGCATCAGAACTCATTCATACCGTCATGATAAAGTAGAGCCTAATTTCTCTCTACTTTATCACCCAGATCGTATTACCGAATGCCAAGAAATGAACTTGTTCTTAATGCACCGATTCGAAGGTCACTTCTGCCTCAAGAAGAACATAAAAGAGAGCGAAGCTTTCAGTGATGCTTACTATGCAAGTCAACCGGGAAAAAAGTTAGACGTAAAAACTGTTCATAGTATAGCTAAGCATTTAAAAGCCTTTTTAGACTGGTTAGTCAAAGATGGAGCTTCTTACTTTGAAGTCATAGCAGCCCCACTCTCTAGACAATCCGTAGACGATGATATTTCACAATTGCCTGTTTGGCGCTATCACAAATACTTATGTGATCGAGTAGCCACTAATGATAAAACCAAACGGCTAAGTTACAACACGGCTCAAGAGCGAATAAGAGCTGTAAAAACATTTTATATTTGGAGTCATAAACGAGGCGCTATAGATAGCCTTCCTTTTTCACTTGAATATAAGCAAGTACGTATAAAATCCAAAGCTAAGCCTAGTGAAAGCTCGTTGTTTCAATTACCAACTAGCACAACACGTTCAGGTGGTTTATGGGAATGGGTCAGTAACCTGAGCATTCCTAGAACAATAAAACAAAAAGAAGATTCACCTGACAAAGAGCTTCAACCATACTCACCGCAAGAACTTAAACAGCTATTACAGACAGTTACTGCACAAAGGAATTCTTACAAAATCTACTTACAGTGTGCGCTATTGGGTGGATTACGTTCCTTTGAAGTCTCTGCAATTGACCAGAGTGATATTTTTGATCCAGACAAAATAGAAAACAAAAAACGCATCCCGAAATTAAACATTGTTCGCAAGGGGCATAAACCTGTAAGACTGACAATAGCCAGAGTATTGATGAAGCTTTTATATCTTCACACTCTGCTGCCAGAGAACAAGAAGCATCGTACAAAACACGAAACCACATACGGTATGAACAATAGCGAACATCCGCTCCCTTTGTTTATGAATAGCTCAGGAGAACGGATAAATGAAGAAACACCGGGAAACACTATATCCATTGTCAGAAAAGAGCAAAGAGAGCGGGAATTAGAAATACTATCGCGCACATTTCATGATTTACGCGCTACTTTCGCAACCTATATAGCCAAATACCTAATAGAGAAGGGTGAATCCGAAAGTTCGATTCGGCAGATATTGATGACATTGATGAGCCATGAGAGCTTCAAAACCACCAAGCGTTACATCGATTTTGCTAAGAGCGTTGGTGGCGACTCAAACGGTGCAATGTCTGAGTGGGTTCAAGACATCTACGGTGACGTTGATGAACTTCTATTGCGTGAGGCTGAAAATGCTACAGCAAATTAAAAAGCGTAAATCCAATCGCATTCCAGCTAGGTTCATCCCTTACTCAACTGTTCTAGCCGAACAGTTAGAAGAGCTATTTAATAGAGCGTATGACAAAGCAAACAACATTAGCACAGGAGACGACACTGCAATTTCAATGAGTCGCTTGCGGAATGCCTGTGTCAGTTTACAGCACATTCTTCCACTCGTGCTAAATAAAGTAAGTGCTGATACAGCGACATCAATTCAAACTTCGGGATTAAATGCTCTATTAGACTTTGAAACTTGGAAAGAATTAGAATACTTCTGCGTTAATGAAATAAACAATGTCAAGTTACCTACTTGGGCTACGCGTATAGAAGAAGCTCTAGAAAACCTCGCTCAATTTCACCTTAAAAACAACAAAATCAACGCCCCATTTAGGCTAACTAATGAATCTATTTCAATTGATATTATCAAATTGCACGCACTAAAATTTCATCAGTTTAAAGAGGTTCGTGAATCACTAAAGGGATATCTAGATTATCTTGTATTACCTGAGTTAAATATTAAAGACTCTACAATTAGAGACAACATTCTCAAAACATCTGCGGCTATTATAAGCCTTTTTCAGCACGATAGCCTTAAAGAAGCTGAACGCGCCAAACTACCTTTGGTAGAAATATTACAAGATAGAGCATTTATTTCACCATTTATAATCAATCACAATTTCCGCACTTTTTTAAAATTTTTATTACCAGACGTATGGGGAATAGTTAGAGGTAATCACCTTAGAACTGAAGCCGAAGTTATGAAGTGCGCTCATAGAGTATCCCCAAATTTTGGCGCAGAAGTGGATGCTTTTTTGAAGAACCAATTGGCAAACACTCCAGAAGCCCAAAAATTTAGAGTTAGATCTGTGACTTTAACTTTTCCAAGATGGTTACATAATAGTGGTAATGTTGCTTACCCAATAGTCGAGTTACTCCGTGAGTATGGCATTTCAGGGCTAGTAACAAATGACCATCAAGGATTTAAATACCTTTGTAAACTATACCAAGAGGAAAGTACTCAAAATAAAAGGCAGTTTATACTGGTACTAAACGCTGCGTTAGATCTTTACCATTTCATAACTGGCGAAAAAATTGTTAAAGATAGTTTATTGCCGTACTCATTGGGGTACTACTTCAAAGAGAGTAATACTACGGAATGGCAGAAACATGAATGGGTATATGATAATGCTCATAAATTTTATCAAAATCTAGTCGAATACCATGACGTTTTTACAAAGCGCATTGATGGTGAAAGCATAAATATTAGCACTCTCAAGAGCTACATAGGCAGTATGGCTTCGGTATTAAAATACACCTCGTCATCACTAACTGAAGGACAAATGAAACTCATTGCAACTAATGGGATTCACGCTTTTGTAGAAAATGATTTTGAAATATTAAAAGCTGTAAGAGAAGGTATCCAGCTAAAATCAAAACAAGACGATTTATCGATTTTTTTAGCTAAACATTATCAGAGTGCAGTTGATAAGCTACTGACCTTTTATGGTCTAGATACAATAATCAGCTTTCCTGTTAGCACTGAGTTAAGAGCACAACACCAGAACCAACTTTCGCAAAATCAAGACAAACTATACTCGTACAAAGAAGCCGTCAAACTAGCCTATTTTATCGAAAAAGGACTTTCTGACACCTTACTAGCAACTAAAGATAAAGTTACGCTGTATGCAGCAAAAGTCATATTGAAAACAGGCTGGAACCTAACCCCTACCCTAGAACTAGATACTAACGACTTATTTTTCTTAGATGCGCCACTACATTTAAGCAAAACACCTGCTATTCGCTTGTTTAAACGCAGAGCTGACTATCAAACTCAATGGCATAAATTCAAGATAGATTATAAAGACTTAGAAAAAGAAGGAGTATTGACTGGTTACAAAGTTGCTCCTGTTATTTTTGACATTAAATCCGCGATAAAGCTAACTACCTCATACCATCCCTCTATTCAGGAGTTATCCCAAAGAGTTTTTGTATATCCCCAAACAAATAGTATTGGAAAAGAAGATGTACTAGTTTTAACAGTTGGTCGTTTCTCAATGAATATAGCGAGGATTTTATCTAATCTCGGTTGTGACATCTCGTTTAATTCACAAAAGGTCAGAAAAACAGGTCTTAATTATATATATCGGAAGGTCTCTAAAGAATTCAAGTGGTATCAAAAAGCAGGCAAACACTCTTATGAAACATTCTTACGTCATTATTTAATGCAGGATAACAAAGATGTTGCAATGACAATCAATAGAGCGACAAAAACAATGGCCGACTATTTTGTTCGCGATGTTTCCGACAATGTAATTATTTTGCTGACTCCACCAGACGACGGTAAAAAAGTCCCTAATGGCGTATGCGTCAATTCTAAAGATGAATCAGCAGTAAAAGCATTCGAATCGCAAAACAGAAAATTATTAGACCAGCGAGGAGCAGACGAACGAGCATGTGCAGATTTTAACGCATGTCTTTGGTGTCCGTTTTATCGCTGTGTTGCTGACGCACTGCATGTATGGAAGCTATTGTCATATCGGGACTTTGTTGTTGCTGATATGGAAAACTCTGCCGCAACATTTGACACTATTACTGAGCAATTGGAAAACATCGAGCAATTAAAAAGTCGAGTAAATAAAGTACTAAATGATATTTCGAAGCTAAATGCACAGGCAGTCATTGATGGAAAAGATCTATTGAGAACTGCGGGTCTACACCCTCATTGGAAAGACACAGGTTTGCTATGACAACAGAGATAACTAAAACAATACTATTAGACCATGCTGTAGGTAAAACACATAAAGGGCACATCACTATAAAACCTTTAGCTCAAGTATTGGAAGGTCTTAAAGTTAGTGACTCTAGCGAGTTCATTAATATCCCTTTGTGGGAAAACAAAGCATTAAATATTGCCAAGCATGGCACGGTTCATTTTGGTGATAAGACATGGCATAGTTATGAAGAAGCACAAAGAAATGTCACTTTTAGCGGTGAAGATGAACTAACGTATCAAATTCGTATTTATTCACTACTTAAGCTCACACATGGTGATGTCGTAGGGGGGAAGCCCCTTAAAATGTCTACACTCCAAAATGATGTAACCTATTTAAACTTAATAGCTGATTTCATCAGAGAGAGAGGTTACCACTCCTTTCATGAATTAGAATTTAAATCTGATTTAGTTATCAGAAACTTGATTAAAGACTATCTATATGAAATTGCTAAGATAGCATTATATAACCAAAGTCACTCATTTACTAAGCTATTTGATGTAAGAAGAAGCTTCAAGTTATTTGGTCCCAAAGTGTGTAGTATTTTCTTTAATGTACTTGAGCATTTAAATAACCTTCATCATCCGAGACCTGTAACATACTCACATCCTGTCATTCCTACTAAAGTAATGAAGAATATTTTAAAGTTTACAGCCAAAGTGGTTGAAAGCTTGAAAGAAAAAATCGACCGATGGCTCGAATTAAATGCACGTTTAATTGAGAGTTTACATGGAGGCTTGATAGAACCTCCTCCAAAAAATGACACATTCGAGCTAATCGCAAAGCACATCAGAAACTTGCCTCATGAAGAAGAATTCTTTCAATTATCTGAAGAATTGGAATATTTAAAGTTAGCCACGTATATCAACATTCTAGCCTATACAGGTATGAGGTATAACGAGGCGCTCACTTGTAAGATTGGTTGTGCCAATCATAAAGGTGATATTTACTACTTAACGGCAACAATGACCAAAACTGACAACAGTAAGGTCGAGATGGAGTGGTTTTCAAACGCTGAAGTATATGAGTCTATTGAATTATATGAAAAATATGTAATAGGTATGCAAGAACGAGCACAAGCTGTCCTTTCCTCATGCAGAGCCAATATTAAAAACAGTCAAGCCCACAATTTAAAGGAGGGGTTGAAGAAAAATCGACTCTTTGGTGTTTCACATAGTAGCGGCAGTGTTAGCTTTAGTAACTCTGGAAGATTTACAAAGTTCGAAATCAAAAATAGCGAACACGCTGAGCTTTTTAATTTAACAGTAGATAATGAAGACATAGCTGAGCTTGAGCGCCTTGAATCTAACTATAAAGCAATTAGAGGTGATAAAAGAGGAGTTCCTTACGAAGAAGGAGAAACACTAAGACTAACAGCCCACATGTTTCGACATACATTAGCGTATTTTGTCATAGCAAATAAGTTAGGCGAGCTTGATGACATTAGATATCAATTTAAACATTTAACTAGTCTAATGACATTCGTATACACGCGAAGAGCATTTTTAGCTTCAACAACTTTAATTAAAACTACAGAAGAATTTAGTGAGATTTTAATCGAGCGTGTAGCTGAAGAATTAATTGATGAAGCAGAGTCACAATCTTTGAAAGGTGGTGCTGGTGAACAAATTAATAAAACTTCAAAAGATCTCATAATAGGAATTACAGATAGTCAAAACAAAGATTCAAATGTCATCAAGCAGATCCATTTCAGTTCTATAGAAGAACTGAAAAAATTCCTTGTGAAAAATATTCAAAACATTCGCGGCTTGCCTACAGGTTACTGTACGGCAGGAGAAGGCTGTAAGATAAAAGGAGTGGGAATCCCTAGTGGGTGCGTTTATTGCGGAAGTAAAATAATCAGTAAACGCCATAAGGTGAATTGGCAAATAATAAAAAAAGAGGCAACTGACAAACTAGAGGCATATGCTGCATCATCCAAAGAGGAGCAAGAAGAGTACGAGCTATTTGCTATTCACTGGAAAAACAACATAGCAGCAGCCGATTATGTACTTGATGACGCATATAAGAATAACAAAGGGGCACGAGCATGAGTAGCGCTTACGACGATATCAAACGAGCCCTTGATGAAATGGAGTCAGATGGTAGCAAAATTACCAAAAATGCTGTTGCTACTAGAGCAAAAAGGAATATTGCAAATCTGTCGAAAATAGAAGAAAAATGGATAAACTTACGAGTAGAGATCGAAGATGCTCAAACAAGGTGGGAGGAAAAAAAGGAAGAAACTAACAAGGATGAATTAATCCAGCAGCTCAAAGCCCACGTATCTAATCTCAAAAGTAAACTGGCAAACGAAAAGCATAAAAGTGATATTGATCCAAAAGTTTATGACAAAAAAATAGAGAAATTTCTGGTATTACTGCAAGAAATGTATGCAGAGATAGATAAGCTAAAACTAATAAATGCAGATTTACAAAATCAACTAGTTCACTCAGGGCAACAGAGAGAAATAAGAATGGATGAATCTACAGGAGAAATTATTGAATTAATTTCAAGTACGAAGCGTAATGAATGAATTTTATGAACCAGAACTTAATTTGTGTGATTCATAGACATCCTTTCACTATACTTGGGTGTTATGAACGATGAAATTCAACAAAAATTAGTCTGGATAAAGTTACCTGAATCTTCAGGTGACGCGGGGTTAGTTTGCCGTAAATGTGGTATCACTAGACCAACTCTTCGTAAATGGTGGCGACGCTATCAAGAGCTAGGACAAGATGGTCTGGTTGGTCTTAGTAAACGGCCTCATTCGTCACCAAACCTTAAAACTACAGATAAGGTTGCGAAACTGATTTTAGAATTACGGGCTACGAGAAACCTCGGTGCTAGAAGGCTTCAAAGTGAGCTGTTTAGACTTCACAATACTTCGCTAGCTCTCGCGACAATTCACAAAGTTCTGAAGAAGTACTAAGTTAAACCCGTTCAAAAATTTAGGCGAAAGGTTGATTACATTCGATATGAACGACCTCTGCCTGGCGATAGAGTACAAATGGATACGTGTAAAATAGGTCCTGGACTTTATCAATACACTTCCGTTGACGATTGCACTAGATATAGAGTTCTGAGGCTTTACAAGCGGCGCACTGCTGCAAATACGTTAGACTTTATTGATGCTGTCGTTGAAGAAATGCCGTTTCCTATCCAGCGGTTTCAAACTGATCGTGGCAGAGAGTTTTTTGCTGAAAAGGTTCAGAAAAAAATGATGTCTTTGGGCATCAAGTTCCGTCCCAACAAACCAGCTTCACCACATCTCAATGGAAAGGTTGAGCGGTCTCAGAAAACCGATAAAGCTGAATTTTATGCAACTGTAGATATCGAATCTAAAGATTTGGATAACCAACTGTCTGAATGGCAGCACTATTACAATTGGAACCGACCACATAGCGCTCACAAGGGAAAAACACCAATGGAAAAGTATTTCATTGTCTCAAATGAAACACCTTTTTCAGATGAAGTTTTAGACAACTATAAAGTCAAGAATGAAAGGGTTCAGGATGCCAATTACAAGCTAGATTTAGAGATCGCGAGATTGAAACGATCTCTATGAATCACACAGATAACTCCAAAGAATTGATAAACATATCGATGGCACGAATTGGGTTATCTTCATGGATATAGTCATCCAGAACTTCGGGAAACATCGTGCTTTGCGTTCTGCTTTGGCCTTCGATAAACCTCGACATGTATATGAAACCTATCAGCTTTTTGATAGTTTCATTTTACCAATTACCACCCTAATTGAGGATCGATACTTAAGACCGATTGCTCATATTAAACACATACTTAGACCAAAAGGTGATCAATAGTTTTCACACAGCCTGTACGTAAAGCGGTCGTTGGCTTTTAGACTACCTTCTCGGATACCAGAATCACTACGGGTTTGTGGTATACTTCAAAAAGTATGTAAATCCTAGAGCTCCCAGTAATAAATACTTCTAGTAGCTATCTTGTGTCCATAAACCACTCTTCACTGGTATTGGTTCGATAAAGTACAGGATCTAAATCTTCGTCTGCTCCATTAACACCAAGATAAAAGCCATCGGTTTCTTTTACATAATCCCATTTTTTTACGCCGACCATTGGTTCAGGGATGTTCTTCAAGTACGCTGGAGTGAGGTCAGTAAGTTTCATTGGATAACTGCCTTCAGTTTCTCTATATTTCTCTAAAGTAATTGATAATTTATTTCCCAAATTAATTGTTTCATCAATATTCTCTTGCTTCCAATCACTACACCCACTCGATATAATAAATGTCACTAAAAAAATTACTAATGTTTTGAATCGAATTTTCATTTTTATCACCTAACAATTAGGATAAGAACCACTACTGCAACTGCTTGTACTGCTATCGCTGCCACCACTACTGTCACTTCCTGAACCACCATAAGAAGAATTATTTGAGCCAACGAAATTCGGTAAAGATTGATTGATTCTTGGATCGGTCCAAGTTGTTATGATACTACCTGTTGCTAATTCAGTTGCAATTGAACTTACAACTTCATCCAAGTCTTTGGAGTTCTGTCCAATTGATTGGCCAACTATGTTATTGTGTTGATCTATTTTACTGTCCTTGCTTTCAGTTTCACCTAGCTCGTGAAGCCTACCAATCTCAACTGCTGATTCCAATCCCTCTTCTAAAGTAATACTCGCTTGCCAAGCAACATGGCGAATTCCATTTTTCAATCGCTCTTTTTGAGCTTTTGTCAAACCATTTCCATGGGATTTCACAAATTGATTTGATACAGATACTGCGAAATCTTTGTGTTTTCCAATCCCTACCTGATAAGCATCAACAGGGCCGACTGTAAAAATTCCTTTCATCTTTTCCCACAGCTTATTGAGAGTCCCTGCCGCTTTGCCGTCAGGATCGACATATTTGTATGGATTATTATTAGCATATGCATAACGGTTGAATGTATGAACGTTTGTAAATCCAACTGGGTCATTCGAATAAAAGCGTCCTATCATAGGATCGTAATACCGTGCTTGCATGTAGCTTAAACCTAAATCAGTATCGAATTTATGGCCTGAATAACCTATGTCATCTTTAGGAGTCTCTATAGTTTCTCCGAAAGGTCGAAAATGTTGGCGACTATTCGATAGAGGTTGTGGTGTTACATCGCCATATTTTGCTATTAATTTTTTCCCTAGATATATATTGCTTGTCCCATTTCCAACGAAGGTTTCTTTTTCTTGATATAATAAAACCCCACTTTGGCTATACATAGAATATCGAGTGCCATTTCCGTCAACTTGTTTTACTCGCCGGTTGTGACCATCGTAAAGGTAACTGTTTCCTTTTGCAGAACTCAACTGATTGGCAGCATTAAAGGTAAGTCCAAATGTACCGTTGTGCTTAATGTTCCCTCGATCATCATATTGGATATTGCCGTATTTCCCATTGGTGCCAGTTCCAGTGACAGATGTCAGGCGATTATTTGAACTATGATAAGAGTAGTTTAGCGAGCGCCCCTTACTAGTGTAATTTTTAATGTTGCCAAGTGCATCGTAGCTGATACTGCTGTTACCAATACTGGAGCCACCGGTCACACCTGTCACTCTATCCAAACCATCATAAGCCAAGTTGGTTAGACTGTAGGAGGTATTTTGTCGATCCGTAATTGATTTTAGATTACCGTTATCATCATATGTGTAACTAAGATTAACAATGTTTCCATTTCCTCTGACGTCTTTAATTTCTCTAGGCAATAAACTGGTAGAATTTAGTGACGTTGTATGTTTAACACCATTTCCGTAAGTGAATGTGTGAATCATTCCATTGCCATGATACTTAACATCTTCTGCAAAAAGCATTTGAGGGCTTATTGCTTGAGTTGGTGAGCCAAAGCCATTGGGCTTGAAATTCACTTGAGTACCGTCAGGATAAGTTACACTGTCAATATGCGTAAGATTATTGTACGTGTAATCGACCTCTAAAGTGCCCTCCGCTCCAATGGTTAGAGTTTCATCTTCAAGAAGATTAAGGTTATTGTAACTATACTCTTGAATAATGTTTCCAGCAGTCAGGGTTGTAACATTGCCCCTGTTGTCTCGTTCGTATGTTACATCTAAATCAGAACCTGGATAATTTATCTTGTACATGTCACCTAAGTTATCATAAACAAAATATGTGCTACCAGATGGAGCAGAAGCTACGCAATGGTTATCACTTACACCGTGCTTCTGCCAAACAAGCTCACCTAAAGGATTGTATTTAAATACTGTGTTTCCAACATCAGCTCTTTGAATTAAACACAATTGATTTGATGTATCGTATTTTCGAGTTTCGGTAAAAGACTTACCATGACCAGACTGTGTGACGCTTTTTGTCAACCCAAATACATCTATTTCGATGTCAGTTGTGACTCCCTCGGGTGAAGCTATTTTAGTTGCGAGTTCGAAGCTTGGGCTCCCGAACGCTTGATAGGTAGTTGTAGTAACGTTACTTTCGCCATCATTTACTTGTATTTCATTCCCAGTAAGATATGCGTAGCTTATAGTGCCTTGCCCACTAGTTATAACCTTCTGTTTCCGATTTAAAACATCATACTCCGTGCGGATCCCTTTGTTTTCATTGGGATCGAAACTCACAAAAGATGAAAATGTGACCTGATTACGAGTGTTGTATTCAAAATTTTCATATCGTACTTTGGTGTTACTATCTGAACTCAATAGATCTTCAGTTTTTCTAGATACAAGTCTTCCTAGTGCGTCATAAAACTCAGTTGTTTTGAAACTAGGAGAATCAGAGCAAGCATTCCTAGTTGCGTTTAGAGTACACAAATAAACAATTTTGGTATTTGCAACATCATCCCAAACAGTCAGCAAATCCAACCATGAATTGTTGAATAGACTATCATTTGCAATGTCTTTAGATATTAGTCGTCCAAGATTATCGTAAGTAAAGTGCGTAGTTACTTGATCATAATCAATTTTCTTAGTCACACGCCCAAAGCTATCAGCCTCTTGATATGAAGTAATAAATTCTTCTTTAGTACGATTATATGTTTTTGATTCATATGGCTTATCAGCATTATAGTCGTCGCTATAACTTACTTCTCTGCGTTCACTACTGTTAATTCGATTTATACTTGATTTGATGCTTTTAAGTGCTCCTTTATTATTTCCTGAATTAAAATATTCAAAGCTACTAGTCTTAAAGCCATTTTTATATACTTCTTTGGTGTTTAAAGTTGTGTTGTCTAAAACATATTTATCAGTGACCTTAAATCCAGAATCAGTTTCCGAGATACTACTTTGCTGTAATTTATCAAGAAGCCATTGGTCTTTATTGTGCTGGTATTGATTAAGAGTGAATCTTGAGTTTCCAGAAATGCTACTGATCTCATCAATTCTATCTGACGGAAGCGAAGTGCTATTTGAAAAAGTCTCTTTATACTTAGATATTGCGAAGTAAGAAGAGTAATCAATGTATTCTTTAAAATAAGTATCGTAACCGTTATCGGCTTTGTAGCTAGTGAATTCTTTTATTTTCCGCACATCTCTGCAATGAGGTGTTGAACTGTAGTTTGGAGAATTTAACTGTTTATGGCAACCAGAAGTGCCAAGTTTGTATGAGTCCCATTGCACCTCATTCTTGACCAACAAAGCTCCCTCTTCCCATCGAGAATTGAACACCCACCCAGTTGATAAAAGCTCCCCTAAGTACACTTCTCGTTTGTATATTTCTCCCATAAAATCAGCACTGCTGTGTATATAGTTAACCTGCGTTAAAGCGTTGCTCTGATCATCTACATTGTATTCATATACAACAGAACGATGTCCTTGAAATCCAGGGTAATTAAGTTCAGGCGATGTCAATGTATATGTGAACTGTCGCGTGGCTATATCTGGACCGGAAATAGTTTTGCTGCTAACGGTTAAGCTGTTTCTACTATCTTCCCAATATCCTTGATATGAGTATTCAACTTTTAACTTTGAAGGAAAAGTAATGCTTTCTATGGATGTCGGTGCTCCCGTGAAAGGTCCAGTATGAGTATATTTTGTAATATTACCATCTGGGTCAGTAATGGATTCTATTTCTTTCCTGGCGTTGTAGTGGAAAGTTGTTTCATAGTCTTTTTCGCTAGACTTTAAAATTAATTTATCCAATCTACCGTTAGAAATGACTCGTTGAATTTCAACACCATTTGCAAGTAAAGTACCAGAGGAAAAATCAACAATATTCCCATCTTTATCAGATACACTTGCCAATGACCAAGTGAAATAGTTTGAAGTGCCACTTGCAGACTGTTTAGCTCCAAATTTAAACTTGACTCCATCTGGATAGGTTATAACAGGTAGTGCAGATTCGCATGTAAGAACACCATTATCTTTAAACAGTGCTAAAGAACCTTGAGGCATATCTCCAGTATTATATCCTAATGGTTTTGAGTATTGAGGTTGACCTACTGAGCTTTTTCTTAACCCAAGCTGGCTGAGGTTACCTAGACAACCAAATCCTCTCAAACTGAAGTAACCTCCAGTAGAAGAACTGCCTCTTAGTTGAAGTCTCGTATCACGCCCATTCAGCATTAAAAATGGCTCAACTATGCCACCACTGAACCCTTTGACTTCATAGCCAACTTGCACTTTCGAGCCATTTGAGAAAGGAATGCTAGCCACTTCAAATGTATGCCTTAATTTCAAATCCTGAATGCTAATTGATTCTGAAGGCAGGTCGCTGTAGCTGCTTTTGAAAACGGATCCAAACCCTTCTTCGCTTGAAGAGTCTGGTGGTATTATTGGATCATCCGCTTTAACCGCTACAGAAAATGAGAGCGCCAAAGCAATTAAAAGTGGTTTAAAGATGGCATTCTTATAAGTATTTGTTTGTACGATGCTAATTTTCACTGTTATTACTCCAAAGTCTCAGCGACAGGACTGCCTAACAAATCCGTGTGAATAAAAATAACTTTAGTATTTGGATCGATTTCTTCTATATCCACCCTAGCTTGACCAGCATATAGCCAACTTGAGGAGCTCGGGGATGTACATTGACGATAAAAAACACCGAAGTGATAAGTAGCAGGAACAGTAATATTATTGATGTATTTATACTTGATATAGCTCCAACGCTGATAGAGAGTAGAAATAAGCTGACCGTTTCTTCTAACTGATATTTTGTAACTGTTTAAATTTGAACAACGGCTAACATCTGCTGTATTGGTCCACTGTATTTTAACCGTTCCATTGTCATCAATGGTTGGTGCTAGCACTGCCCCATTAACGGGAAAAAAAGATAAAGTGATTAATAGTGAGAATAATAATTTAATTGTACTTGTCATAGTAATATCAGCTCCATGGTTACTTGACTTTTAGCGTGCTATATCCAGAAGCATGACATCGCCATGATTCAATTTTATTGTTTGCGGAATTTGAATTTCTTGGCCTGAGATTAGCTCAAGTCCATATTTACCAGTGTGAGTACCCATTTCGATTTCAACAACGTGGTTGGGATAGGGATTTGCCAGCAGCAATCTGAACTCAGTTTTGTTTTCATATCTTAAATAAATGGCTCGAGCAGAATCGTCTTCGATAGAAACAGATTCAACAGCAGACATTACGGTATCATTAGTTTTGACTTCTAAAGCTGCTTGATAGAAACGTAAGAGAGAATTAGTGTCTTGAAGTTGGGAATCAGCATCTTTATCTTTGTCTAAATTTACTGCGTCTTCAAACCAAGGAAGATAACTTCTATTCCAGTCAAGCGTCACTTCATCTATCCAAGGCGTATGACCAGAATTGAAACCAGCGTTCTGAGTTTTGTCCCAAAGCATGATCCCTCGCTTGTATATATGCTCGCCTATATTGCGTTGCGAGATACCCAATTCTTCACCATAATATACAGAAATATTGACCGGACTAAACACGCTCAAGGCCGCGATTATTTTTTCTTCGCCATCATTGTTTACCGTCAATCCTTTGTATCTGACGACATCGTGATTATTCAAAAACGTATAAATTTGCTTATCTTTGGGCTTAAAGTCCAAAAGCATTTTATAATCGCTCTGAATAGATTGATTGATGAGAGAGCCTGTTTGCATTTGGCTTTCTAATTTTAATGTCTCCTCACTTAATGTGTCTCTAATCCCATTAAAAAACTCAAAGTTAAAGACTGCATCGAACCCGTTCTCAATCTTCAAATACTGAGAGCTTGTTTCAATATCAGCAAAAGTTTCTCCAATGACAAATACTTGAGGGTCGATATCTTTGATATAGCCAATCAATTCAGAAATAAGTGCAAAATTCGAAGCTGTATCCTCTTGTAGTGGGTTGGAACCTTCTTCAACCAAATGCCTTGCTGCATCAATCCTAAAACCATTTACTCCTTTATTAATCCAGAAGTGAAGTATGTCCTTTACTTGCTGTCTAACCTCATCATTCTTAAAATTCAAATCTGGGCTGGCATAGCCAAATAATCCATAGTAATACCCATCACGTTCTTTTTTGGTATGCCAGACAGATGTAGCAGGAGATGTTTCATCCCAAGGTTGCCCATAATCTTCAGGTAATTCACCGTTCCACCTATAAAAATCTTGGTAACTGCCATCCTTAGAATATGAATTCACAAACCAAGGATGCTGGTCAGATGTATGATTTAACGGAATGTCTAAGATTATTTTTAATCCATTGGCATGCGCTTCACTCAACAACTTATCGAAGTCTTCCATTGAGCCAAAATCGAAATTTATCGATTTGTAATCAATAACATCGTAACCGTGATTAGAAGGACTCGCGAATATTGGACTCAACAAAATAGACGTGACATTGAGTGATTTGATATACGGGATTTTTTGAGTAATTCCTTTTAGGTCGCCGTTTCCATCATTGTTGGTATCGAAGAATGACCTTACCCAGACGTGATAGATGACATTATTCTTCCAAGAAGGGTCTAAAGGCTGTTTTTTAACTACGGATACATCTTTTTTAGCCAAATCGACATCGATATTTGGCTGGCAAGACACGCAAAAAGATAAACATAATAAGGTAAGAGAAAGCTTAGTCATAAAGTGAGTCCATTCGACTGCGTTTTAAAATCCTTGATTTAGTTAGACTTCCTCGTGCTATGAATAACTAAATTTATTTCGGTACAAATGTTTACCGTAGAGCCAAAATATCACCATTAATCCGAAGGAGCAATATAGATAAACCAAATTATTCTCAAGTATTTTGACCCATTCAAACTTTACGTGATTATTTACACATGCTTGGTACCCGGGCACAGTGAATGGTAGATCTTTCGCCTACAACTTTTATTACAAGGAATTGGTGGTCGTGGACCAGTCTGCTATCCAAACGCTGGCAAATGTGCCTGACGCTTATGCCGTGATGTCACCGGCGGAGTATCTTGCCGAACTATATGCAGTCTATTACTACCTGGATGCAGACATCAGTTTTCTGCCCGAACCAATCAGGGCATGGTTTGAAGAGAATATTGGAGTGCGTGGCTCTCAGCTAGATTAGTGAATCATGTGAAACAGACATTATCCTACTGATTCATCTAAAGAGGGACTATAACATAATTTCAAAACCGAAGAGTTGAACGTTCGTTTTTTCCAACAGTTAAACTTACTGTTCAACCGATTAAACTATTCTGAGGAATATGACTCTAGAGGCAAGTTTAAATGTCCGCTCTTTGTCCAGACTGTGTGAAAACCACTAAAGCAACTGCGTCTTTGCCGGATCTAGCCCACTTTTTGCAAAACTAATGTGCAGTTTCTTTTTTAAGTTTCAGGTTTATCAAGAATTGTAGCTGATACGAAAATAAAATAAGTGGTGAGCAGGTTGTTGGGCTTAATTAGGCAACTTAACGGTAAAAAAAGCCGCGATTATGCCTTCATTGCTTGTATCAGTGTCGGTACGCCAAATATCGATATCATTCGTCTAAGGTTATAAGCCAACACATGCAGGCTCATCTCGGTTTTGACGTTTTTTAACCTTCTCATTAAAAAGTGAGTCGACCCCATCCACATTTTAATTGTGCCAAACGGGTGTTCGACGGTTTGTTTACGCAGAACCGTCGTTTCTGGTGACTCATCTAATGTCGTTTGCATCGTATCTATTAGTTTTTCGTGCACCCATCGCCTCATTCGTCTGGGGTCACGTTTAGCTGTAGTGCATTTTGCTCGAATAGTGCAATCGCGACAGGCAATATGATTGAAGTAAACATCTTGCTCTAGGCCACTATCAAAGACCCGCATTCGATTTTGTAACTCTTCTCCCGCAGGGCAAATATAAATATCCTTTTCTTTGTCATATTTGAATAACGATTTATTAAAAATGCCTTTGAGTTTGGCACCCGATGTATCGCTTTGGGGGATAAGTGCGGTGACACCAATATCGTCCAATAACTTGATATCGTTTCGACTAAAATAACCTTTGTCTGCGATAACGGTGATGTCCTGTTTATTGAGTGCTTCCTGAACTTGTTTGGCGACTAATGTGAGATACCCCATGTCGGTAGATTGAACAATGTCATGGCTGACAATTAGATGATGTTTGGTATCTACTGCGCTTTGCACGTTATAGCAAACTTGCCTGTTCAGATGATGTAACTTCATTAATCGAGAATCAGGGTCGGTAAGTGATACTTGTTTATCTGGATGCTCTTGAACGGTTTCCTCCATTTTTTTGAGTTCTGCCAAGCGTTTTCTTAACCACTTAATTTTTGATGATGATGCTTTTTCTTCAGTTTGCTGATTGTCTTTGTCTTGCTTATCTAATCCGTCAAGATACTCTTGAATACTATTTTCAACGCGCGTGATATGAAACTTTACTTTGCTAGATGTGTAGTTTCTTGATTTATTGTTGACGGCTTTAAACTTGCTACCATCAATGGCAATCAGTGACTCGGAAAACATGTTCATCTGGCGACATAGCTCGATAAACTGACGGCAGACCCCTTTAACTGCTTTGCCATTATCTTTTCTAAAATCAGCGATAGTTTTAAAATCGGGTGTTAAGCGCTCAAGTAACCACATCAACTCAACATTCCGATGTGACTCTTTTTCGAGTCTACGGGAAGATTGAATGCGATTCAGATAGCCGTAAATATAGAGTTTAAGTAAGGTTGCAGGATGATAACCGGGGCGACCTGTACGTTTGGCATGTACTCGTTCAAACCCTAGTTCAACCAAATCGATTTCATCCACAAATACATCGATAACACGAACAGGGTTATCATCAGTGACAAAATCGTCTAGTGCTTCAGGAAATAGAGTCGTTTGTTGTCGTCCTTGGTCTTGAATGTGATGAGACATAGCAGCGCACTTGATGTTTGTGATACTACTAATTTTACCCTATGACAAAACAGTTTTGGCGGCTTAACTAGACTGATTGATCATATGAAAAAGCTGCTTAGACCAAAAGATGATCAAGACAGAGTTTTCACACAGTCTCGGTCGTAAGCCGTCGTTCAAAGACAACGAAACCAATTACCGCTATTCGCTCACTTCCGTCGGTCAAGGTTGAGTACCAATACCGACCGTTGAAGTTCACGTTAAGTAACGATTTACCAAGAGTTGAGTTTTCTACCAAGATATGATTTAAGCCATAGCAGTGAGGTCATGGTCGAAGAACCCCTCCCCCCATTGACGAAACAATTGACAACAATGTCATCGCAATGACTACGATCACACCAATTACGCCAATTACGCCAATTGTTAATATCGCATTGCCAGTGGATTTCGAAGTACCAACGATGGATGCTTTGATAGTCTTCCTAAAAACTTGTTGGCGCTTTACGGATAAATCCATCTTATCGTAGAACATTCCAATTAAATGGGCAGAAAAGTTGTTGTTCTCTGTTTCATTCAACAACATCGCCCCGCCCCCAGGCAATGGGAAGCGTGTAATGTTGTCGCATAAATTCGTTACCAATACTAGCTCATTTACTTTGGTTTTATTTGTAGGCGATATTGAGGGAAGGTCTTTCTCTTGAGCGGTTTTTGTATACCAATTAAGGAAAGCCTCATGTGAATTGGGAGGGCATGCAATTAACTCAAGCTGATCGCGCTTTAGCATGTGTGCGGGTATTTCAATATTTGAATGTCGGGCATTTGTCACGACTGCATGTTCTATGTCAGTCCATTGAGTATATTTCTTTTGAATGACTTTTTCTGCCAGCTCAGATGCATCCTTAGTTCGTAAACCAATATAAAATGCCTCTTTGAGCGGACTGACGACATTATTATAGATTTCCAAATCTTCATTTTTGGAACTAAAATACAATTCCATCGGAGTATCACAAGTGAGAGATTTTTCTAGTAGCTGTATTACTGATGTAAATGAAAAGCCGGTCTTGTTACATTGTGCAATCACGGCCTTTTTTTCTGTCGTGAGTATTGCTTTTAAAACGGCTAATTCTATTTGATTTTCATGCTGACTTGTTGTTAGGTGGCTATAGCTTTTGAGGATGGACTTTTTGCGCTCTTCAATTGGTTTATTATCTTGCTCAAAAAAATTAAATTTGGTGGAAGAAACACCTAGATTTAACAAGTATACGTCGGTGGCTGAAAAGAAATGTGTTAATTCTGGTAAGTCCGCTAGAGATAGCTGGCTGTGACGAAGTTTAGCGCCAAAAAAAAATTTGCATCAGATGTGGGTAAATTCTACACATAAATACTTGGTATTCGTTGTATGGCAAATGCTCTGACTCATCTAGAGATAGTCGACCTTCGATTATTTGATCCAAAACCCTAACAGTATCATGTTTAGCTGTACTTCGTTGCAACGCAGCTTCTAATTGCTCACTTTTAATATTTGCTTTTAGCAACGATAACGCCGCACTAAAGTGGTGGTCATCAATCAAGTAATTAGGGTACATGTTTGAACCTTTTTGATTTTAAAAGCAGTCTATGGTCGACAAGGTGGCTATGAAGACGTCTTATGTTATAGAGTATTTATATGTAATCAAATAAATCGGTTTTTGCGTCACTTCGCGTCAGTGAAATTCTTGGTTCTCATGTGTCCTTAGTCGCCAATCTTCCGTAATTGGAATACTAACCAAAAACATCGCATACTTTAAAGTAATTAGGTAACTCGAACGGCCGGTCCTCAAAACGGTCATACAAATTGAAAGAAAAATTACTAACTGACATCTTGTCTACGACAAAGTCGCTCGGTAATTAGACCGACAGTTTCCCTTGGTAATCACACTAGTACACTTGTTCATTGTGATTACCAAGGGAGACTGAGACTGCATCAGTTGCTGTTTCTTCCATATAACTTTTATTTTTACTCATCCATAAAACTCTATCAAAATGCCTATTGTTATGAGCCTATTAAATGATCACCTATCAGATTCCGATCCGTTTTTAAGTTGTTTCAATCCATGTTTTGGATCCAAGCCTAACGCTTCACAGTACTGCACATATTCATATACAAAAAGTTTTCGCTGTCCTTTTTCTATTTTACTGACTGTTTGGAAAGGCTCGTCTAATAGTAAGCCTAACTCACGCGCAGTCATGCCCTTCTTAATACGCTCATTTTTAAGCCAAGAAAGCAATCGGGTGTAACTTTGGTCATTGGTGGACTTTTTCATCTTGTCCCTATTATGACGACATGGTACGATGTCCCGAAATTAGGGACGAATGGATTGAAAATTTGAAGTATTGTGTCAGATTTTAGCTGGCCTATTTCAAAATGATAATGAGATTAGAATTCCTAAGTCTACTGAATAGAAGAAGTTAGCTGTCCTATTTTGAAATATTTGTCCATCAGCAAAATATGATAATGAATATCTAGCATCTAAACTATAAACACGAGGTGTTTTTCATGAGCAATGAAGATAGAAATAAGAATAGCCAATATACAATGTTCAAAACATTGGACGATACCGGTCTGCATTCAGCGCATATTACTATCTCAAACCCAACAGATTTGGCCATAAGGGTTGACACATCTAACTCAGGCAAAACCACTTCCCAATTGACAATTGAAATCGCAGGTGAGGACTTTGATAAATTAACGAAAAATTGGGTTGAGATGAGGTCTAAGGAAGAGCGGGGTTGAAGCATATACCGATAGCGATTTACGTTATAGATGTTGTGGCATTAAGGGAAACTCTGCCGCAAGCCAGCCAAGGATATTGCTTTCTAATCCGAGATGAAGAGAGGGGAATAAATATCTCGGCCTCAAGCGGCCGAGTTTCAAGAGCTGTTTAGCTTAAGCAACACCGCCAAGTGCAATAGTATTAATATATTTCAAAGCATCATAAATATTCACCCGCGCTACAGCAACTTTAGCTGTGCAGCTAAGCTCCAATATATGTTCGGGTTCGTGCTATTTGGAGGCGGGTTTGTCACTGTCAGCCCATGTGTTAATTTTAAAACTATTTGTTATTCGTCGTTTACCGCAGTTTCTAATAATTGTACTTTTAAATTAAATTGATCATATAGCCGCTTAGATGAAGATGAGCATACTTTTGCTACTTTTTTGCACCAGTCTATATAAGCTAACTTCCGTTCAAGCGACCACTGGCTAGGGATAGAAGATACGTTAGATATTACTTCAGCTAATTTGATTGATTGCGCAGCATTACTCCCTATGGAAATCTGATTAAGTAATTCTATTTTTTTATCATCAGAATTTTCCGCTGAGTTGCACGTCAGCTCTAGAACTATTTTTGAAACTTCGCTTCCAAATAGGTACTTTAGACCAATACTGGTAACCTCAGTATCTTCTAAAATGTTATGCAAAACTGCCGCTATAAACATATTTTCATTGCTATTTGATTCATAAAACTGGATGAGTTGCACCACTTCAATCAAGTGGTTTACATATGGCTCGCCAGTACTCTTACATTTTTGGTTCGCATGATGTAGTGAGGCAAATTTAATCGCAGAATGTAGAGAGCAGGAATGCTGATATCCGTATAATTTAGCGCTGAACACACAGCGAATTAGTGTCTCATAGGGTTTCATCTCATCTGTAGTGGTATGCTCAATAGGTAATGTTGATAAGACAACAGCATGTAGTTCATTGCCTTTAAGACTGCTATTTGAAATTAAGCATTGATATTCGCTTGGCAACTCATATACGTCAAAATTTCCTAGGCCGGCATAGAATCCGTATAAATATTTCTTGCGCTCTGGACTGTAATAAAGAGATTTAGCCGCTATCCAGTTGCTAATATTTTTTAACGCTATCTTAAGACTTGTATCGTACCCCATGATTTCTCCCGTCTAGCTTTCTATTAATACGCTGAATCTAACTTAAGTAGCCAAGCCTGATGTACGAATAGGAGAATTAGGAGTGTGAGTTCATATCATCATTATTACCGTTACTTAGCCGAATCTTAATTCATGAAAAATAAGCGGTCAATGAAAAATAAACGTAACCATTTGTATTTAATACACTTTTAAAATAAATGATTGACAAAATATCAAAGAAAAACTCTCTATCAGAACATTTAGCTGTTGGTAACCATTAACAAATGTAAATCAATCACCCCTTATATAAAGGAAATTATAAGAAGGATTATAAAAATGGCAGATTTTAAAAAGATAGAAGAATTAGAAAAACGATTATGGTCAGCAACTGACTCACTTCGAGCCAACACAGGCTTAATAGCGCAAGAGTATTCCCGACCAATACTAGGCTTAATTTTCCTTAAGTATGCTGAATATCGTTTTTCACTCGCAAAAAGTATGATTGAAGAGCAAAACAGTTCACGGCGTCGAGGTGGGGCTTTATTTGGTCATGGTATTAAATCAAAAATTCAAGCAGAAGGCGCTATGTATGTGCCGGATGATGCACTCTACTCTAATTTATTGGCATTACCAGAAGGTTCAAACATCGGTATTAATGTTAACAACTCCATGAAAGCACTTGAAGCAGATAACGAAGCAATTAAAGATGCCCTGCCTAAAACTTATACTCGCTTTGAAAACGATATACTCAAAAGCTTGCTTAAAAACTTTAACGACATCGACTTCAGCCTTGGTTCTGATATTTTCGGTCGAATTTACGAATACTTCCTTAATGAGTTTGCTAAAACAGAAGGTCAAGGTGGTGGTGAGTTCTTCACGCCCTCAGCATTAGTAAAGCTAATCACAGAAGTGATTGAACCTTATCAACGGTAATCGTTTTAAACAAATTTTGGTTAACTTTGTATCTAACGCAATTAAGTTTACTTTAATCGGTAGAGTAGAAATTAGAATATCTGTAGAAGCTAAAGCTTTAGAATTTACAGTGAAAGATACGGGTATTGGAATGTCTCAGGAAACCATTGATACGTTGTTTGATCGCTTTTCTTAGGCAGACACCTCAATAACACGAAAGTTTGGCGGCACTGGATTAGGTATGTCTATTTGCAAAAATTTAGTGAATTTGATGCAAGGTAATATCACCGTCTCTAGTGAACTAAAACTAGGTGTTGAATTTACCGTTACGTTACCGCTAGAACGGGCAGAAACAACAATTTATAACGAACAGGCTTTCAGATCTGAATTACCTAATTTGAGCAATAAACGAATATTATTGGCAGAGGATAATCAGATCAATCAAATGGTATTTCAAGCTATGCTTGAAGCAACCAAAGCAGAGTTGGTTATAACAAATGATGGGCAACAGGCAGTCGATTTATTCCAAAATGGACAATTTGACATTGTATTTTTGGATATTCAAATGTCTGTGATGGATGGGATCGAAGCTTGCCAGCTTATTCGGCGAATTTCTAAAGATGTACCATTAGTGTCTCTAACTGCCAATGTATCTTCTCAGGATATAAAAAAGTATCTAGCTGTTGGGTTTGATTATCATATTGGTAAACCTATAGACCTAGAGGCGTTATTTATGCCACTTAAAACTTTGGTGTAGGCATTTTGAGTTTTATTACCTCGACTATTATTCGAGAAACAGTGAATGTAGGCAATGTCGGAATTTTTTTCGTTAGTAGATTGGTAAAAATCGACACACTCGCCAAAATCTTCAGTCCATTGAGTATCTACAAACAAGACACCTATAATTCCGGAAAGGTTGTCATGCCCGCAATAGAGTTCTTATTAGACAGTTCACTTATAAATTAAAAGCCAGCATAAAGTGCTGGCTTTAAAAATATCAACTCGTTCTACTACAGGATATAAATCACTTGTCTAGAGACTTTTTATTTTCCAATACTATTGAAAAAAGAAAGTAACCTATCCAGCTAAAAAGTAGTGTCCCTAAAAGCCATAAAGCTTTTTTTGTTCCTGAATGTTTATTCGAAATTAGAACAAGGACTATAGGCAAAAAAATTATCAGTAATACGAACAATACTTGAACATATCCAATAGATCCCATCATTTGCTCCTTAGTGAACTTTACATGTAACGGTAAGACCAGTTTCAGTCTCTTTCGATGAACAAGTCATAGAGATACCACTTCCTGTACCACCACCATTAATCGTGACTGGAATGTTTAGTCTGTTGATCGCTTCTAAGTAATTGTTTACGTTAGTTTCACCGGACAATTCAACTGGCGCACCAGATGCGACAGCTGTAGATGTCTGGTTAATGGTGTTATTTTGACTATCAACCATCTCGATAAACTCCCCCGATAAGCTACCATTAAAGCTTATTTTAGCAGTACTACCATCTGAAAAAGTAATATCTAATATATAAGGGTAATCTTTAGTTAAATAAAACATATCCATTATTTGATAGATTTGATAATTTAGATAATCCTCAAATGTGCGATTTTCAATTGCATAATCCATAACATCATTAGATTTATTTGATTTAACAACATCATAGGCACTATCTGCGATTTCGCTTGGGATTGTTACATCAAGAGCGCTAATTTTAGCTGCCCCCCACAAATCTAACAATGTACTTACTTTTTGAATTTCGTCAGTGGTAGGTACGAGAGTTATAATATGAACAGAAGGTGGAACCCCTGGCTCTTGAGTAATTATATTTATAACTCTATACTTTTTATGCTGAGCAGCAGGACGATTAACCACCGTAACGGTGTTCATAGAACCTCCGTGGTCTATGGCATCGAACCTAGCTTTTGTTTCAAAATCATATTCCGAAACGCAACTGTCACAATAACTAAATAAATTTTCACTTAAGCTCAATTTTGAGTAAAAACTACAGATAACTACTAAACTTACAACTATATATTTCATTACAACTCCAATTAAATAATTTTATATTCCATTTTAGAAATTTTATATTTGGGTACGTTCTTGTGCCTTATTATCGAGCTAATAGAACCCGCCCTAAAATTTCGGGTGAGGATGTTATCATGTTAAAACCAGTGATAAAAGGTAATATTTTTATACACCCTTTGGAGCAAATGAATTGGCGAATGATAAAAATACTTCTACATCAAAACTTTTTACTAGAGCATAAATATCCACACACAAGGAATAATTGTTAACAGCAGTTTAAATTTCGCCTTTTTCGGTGATGGAGGTACGCGAGGTAACTGATAACTGAATGCACGGTTAAAGTACCTCTTTTACGATAACCTTCTAATCTATTTTCACGTACCATGGCAGGAATTGCTCAATATCGATTTCTAAGTTGATAGGCTGCGACAGCAGGTGCATTAGGTAACCGAATAACAACTAAACCAATTGTTTTGGCGGTTTCGATGATTGCTTAAAGCACTGCAACAGCCAATCATAAGAGGCTTTATCTCGTGTTCAGCGGGTGCTAGCAATGTGGATTTTGGTCGTGGTCACAACCACAATTTTAAACGCTGAATCAGGTGCTTGCTGATTACATGAAGGACGCGTTTATGCCCTCAGGGGCGTGTTCACAAGTAGAGTCAAGTCATCCGCATAGCGGGCAAATTTGCTAACGCATTTCTTTAAATCTTTGTCCAAAGGATCGATAATTATGTTCGCTAAGAGCGGTAATAATGCCTTGCATCTGTTTCACCGCTTGTTGTCCATTTCGACTTGATAAAGCTAAAATGTGTGATTCATAGAGATCGTTTCAATCTTGAGATCTCTAAATCTAGTTTGTAATTGGCATCCTGAATCTTTTCATTACTAATTTCATAGTTATCTAAAACTTCATCTGAGAAAGGTGTTCCGTTTGAGACTATGAAATACTTTTCCATTGGCGTTTTACCTTTATGCACGCCGTGTGGACGATTCCACTTGTAGTAGTGCTGCCATTCAGAGAGTTGATTATCCAAGTAATCAGAATCAATATCTACAGTTGCGTAGAATTCGGCTCTATCCGTTTTTTGCGAACGCTCGACCTTTCCATTTAAGTGTGGCGATGCCGGTTTATTTGGACGAAATTAATACCTAGTGTCATCATTTGATTCTGAACTTTCTCAGCAAAAAACTCTCTACCTCGATCTGTTTGGAAACGTCATCTCTTCAACCACTGCGTCAATAAAGTCTAATGTGTTTGCAGCTGTACTGTAACCCTCCCTTTTATCGATCACATTTAAAGAAAGTTTCCCTGATTGTAGCCGTAGGCTGAGATAACATAAATATACTGGTCACATATATGCCACAATATAGAGCAAAGTTACTTTCTTTAGGCTAACCCTATTTAGTATTAGTTAAAGTTAGGTTTACAATAATGACACACTGTATGTTAAAACAGTTGTTATGGACTTTTTCTTATAAATATGAGAAATTCTCTTACAATAGTACAAAGCATTTAAATACATTTGATTACATAACGGATTATTATGAACAAATTAAAAAAGAGCATTACTGTCAGGTTTTTCTCAATTGAAGCTGAGAACTCTTTTTTTAGTGAGTTTATTTCCAATTACCAAGCTAATCAAAGTAACGATAATCAAACTCGGATTATCAACATTCGAAATAAGAAGCACTTAGTAAAAGCATTTAACTCTACCAAGCTAAATGTTTTTCCAGTAACAGTAGTTCGTGAAAGGAATACATGGCAAACAAAAGCCACAAGCGATGGTAAGATTTCCTCCATAGCGATAAACCAAGGTATTATTGGTGACCCATATTTTTTTAAAATAGTACCAAATTTAAAGCTTGTTATCGGCTTTACGTCGGGGCCAAGTGTTAGCTTGAAAAGCGTTGGAACGTCATTGTTGGAACAGTTCAGTAATAATAGATCAAGTAAAATTAAATTAGAGCTTATTCCAAAAGAAAAAGAGTTTTCAAAATTAACTGAAATAAGTGATTACAGTAGTCTGCATTTTAAAATAGGAACATCGTCACTTTCAGATGTATCTGAAAATGCCCCCCAGTTAATTCGAGATTTAAGTTGTGCTCCATACCTAGAGAGCAACATGCAACTTGCTTTAGATTTTGCCATTGATGAAAAAGAAGATTCGGGTTTATCAAAAGAGAATGTCATTGAGATTGTAAATTATTTATCAAATCATGATGACTGTACACTTTTAAAAGTTAAAGGAAAAAATGAAGACGGCTCTGTAGTTCATTTAGATTTTGGTAATGCATTCTTTAATTATAAAACTGAAATTACTACACGCCATAAATATATCGATGAAAAAGCTGCTCAAGAAGTTTTAGAAGCAGCCCTAACCAGTTTTAAATCCTTGTAATAACGAGTGCATAATCGTTATTTTATTTAGACATTGATAATATTTCTTTTCTGGTTATAGGGTGAATGCCAGCCAACACGTCATTATTGAGCAACTCTAAAAGTTTATGTAAAGAACCTACTTCAATATTATCAGCAAGCGTTTCATTAATTTCTTTAGAAGCTTCACGAGATAAACCGATATTAATTAATTCAATCACTCTATCGTCACTTGCTCCTATTTCAATAAATGTATGTAACTTAGTACTCGATAGTTCTAATTTTTTTAGGGCTATAACATTTGTTAGTAATACTTGATAGCACCGTAAAGCATTTGCCATTCTAAACCTAATATCATTATTAATAACTTTAATAACATCCCTCACGGCTTTATTAGGGTTTATTCCATCCCCCTTATTTTTGCGTTTTTCCATCCATAAGATTTGTTCATTTATAATCTCTTTTAAACTATCACCTTGAACCCATTTAGCGGCAATAACGCACATGTATGACATATGATATTCTCCAGTCGGAGCATAAACACCAAACTCCTCCAACTTCTCACAGACTTTTACTAATACGCTATAGAGACTTTTTGATTTTGGATGGGGTAATATCCAATCAGTCAAATCATCAATTCCATTCAAAAAATTAAACAATTTGTTTTGTTGTATATAACCAATAGTAGGACTTGCTTCAAGTGTGAAGGGTGCAACTTTCAAGCTTCTATAAGCAATTTTAACTGCGTTCTCCAAGGCAGTAATTTCATGTTGGCTTAACTCTAACTCAGGAGACTCTAAAGTGTTATATAATTTCCCTTCTGCAATTTCTTTAATCAATTTGTTTGCAATAGTGTAAAACTTATACTGGTTGTCCTCATCGTGCGCAAAGGTTCCGGCTAATGCTTGAAATACAAAGACGAGTTCCTCATTTAAAGCTTTATAATATGTAGGGATTTTGTCTTCATCACCATCATTTTCATCGAAATAATCATCTACTTGCCATTCATCAGGTTCAACTATAAAAATATTACCAGCAAAATGTTCAAGCATTCTTCCAGCTCGACCAGTAATATTATTAATTTTGACATCATCCAATCTTTCTGGAGCACCCCTTCCTTTTGACTGCATAGGCTTAAATAAAAACAAGTTCTTGGCAGGTAGATTAACACCTTCGGCTAGTGTACTAGTACATGCAACAAATTTTATCTGATCCTCTTTAACAAGGTTTTCTATCAGAACTCTCAATGAACTAGGTAGTGGTCCATAGTGAAAGGCAACTCCTTTGCGCAGGTTATTAGCCAATGTGAAACGATTATGGATAAACTTTTCCACATAATCTGCGGCCTCTTCAAGCTCATCAGTTGTATCAAAACTGTCTATCTTACTAGCTATATTTTGTGCAATATTTTCACAGTGGTCAGTTTGATTTCTATAAATAATATTACTTTGCCCCTGCCCAAGCCGTAAGGATATGTCTGCCAAATGTAGGCCTGTAAAGTTCTTTGGAATTCGTATACTGTCGTTGGTATTGAGTCTATTAATAGCTAGTTCTCTACCTACAAGCTTTACCTCCATCATAATTTTCGCAACAGGAGAAAAAGATGTAATTTCTTTTTTGAATTCAACATCTTTAAATACAGATGAAAAGGAATCTTGATAGCTTGCAGAAGGCATACTTACAATTACTTGAGGGAAACTATTTTCCAGCAATTTATCTATTGTTAAGTGAAGTAATACGCCTCGGCTTTCATCAGCAATATTGTGAGCTTCATCAATAAACAAAAAGTTAAAAGATATGTCACCTGATTGCAGTGCATCAAATAACCTTTCTTGAGTCATTACGAAAAATGTTCTATCGGCATAACCACCATCTTGAGGAACAGTGCAAATTTCAATTTCCTGCTCAAAACTTTGTTCTTTGGCAATTTCATATAATTTACTAGCCACTTCAGAAATTAACGCTCTAGTTGGAACGATTATCGCAGCAAAAGCACCATCTGAGTCAATCATCCGACGTGTTAAATAACTCAAGATAATATGAGTTTTTCCCGCTGAAGTTGGCGCAACAGTTATAACATCATTATCGGACATTAAGTTTTCCCAAAGCGTTCTTTGGAAGTCCGTGAGTGGAAAATTTAATTCCTCTACTGTATTCAACTCTTGTCTGAACTCCATTTCAGCTTCAGAATAAAAACTATATCTAAAGTTGAGTTCGGGATAATTATTTTCAATAAGTGTAATATTAGGAAAATCACCTGCGCTTGAAAATACCTTATTCGCAATACCTATTACCTCTGGGTATGTATCACCAGATACATCTATAAGCATTGAGAGCAATGCTGCCCCTTCTTTTCGAAACTTGCTATCATTAACCTGATATAAGTATTGGGCTACTGAAGCCAACTGTTTTACATGTTTCCTATCAAGCTCCCCATTACCTCCAACCATCTTGAATATATAAGAGCGAAACAATTCATTGCTAGCACTTTTAAAGTCGTCACTAGCCATAGCTTTTAAAGTAAGCTTTTTTACAAATTCACTCATTTTTTAATATCCATATATTTAATAAATTGCTTAACGAGATCATCAATACACTCGAAAGGTAATATCATCAGTACCGTTTTATTGACAGGCAACTCTTGTTTTTCAAGTTTCCTATAAAAATCACCTATATAATCACCAGCAATATCAATATACTTTTGTTCGAATTCATCCGGAGTACATTCTTGCAACTCAGGTTTCGCAAAACCAATGAAGCAGGAATTGTGCAATATATCTTCGAGGTCAGAATTTGAAACAGGATTCAAAATATCTAAAAGGTGATCTTCCAACTCTTCATCTAAATTTGGGAAGTCCATGAAGCTATCAATTAAATCAAACTCATCTTGATATTTATCTTTTGCAGATTTAATTGATTTAGTAGCATCACTTGCGGCAGACTTGAAATCCTTATAGAGCTTAGATTCACCAAGGAAAAGTTTAAACTTTCCATCATAAAATTGCCCATGTACACCATCTGCACCAAAAACAGGCACCTTGCGAGAAGTCTTAGTAGAGATTTTACTGAGCAACTTTGGGGCTTCTAAATAAACATCCATTAACGTAAATAATATTAACTCTCCCAACTCGCCTTGAGCTGTGTGTTGGCTCAGTTTTCGAATTGCCTTTTCAAAGAGTCTATTAGCAGCGCCATCTTTCTTGATGCCAAGTTTCTTTTCAATTTCAGAGCATTTAAAAACAAAATTAGCCATTATTCCGTTTTTAATTGCTAAAAATAATTGTGTAAGTGCGTCATTTGTATCGGCAGGAGGCAAATAAACTAGCAAAGTTTCGACACATCTTTCATCAGCTAACTGAAAGGAAACATTCACTCTTCTTAAAACTGTTTTAATTTCTTCGTTATTTTTTATTTGTGGCTCTAAACGTGCTTCCATATCGTTTTGTTACGTCCCTTTAAATTAGATCTATTTTAATGAAAACCATCTAAAAATATTATGCTATGTAGTATCATTATCAGCTTGCTCATCAGCTTCATCTTTAGCTAAGCTTGTATAGTGGAAACTGGTTAATTCAGAAGTTAAGAAATCATCCATCAATAATTTAATAAATAAATTCTTTGACACTTTAGTATCCAATTGAATCTTATCGTTGGCTGCGTTGAATCTAATTTTCCCCCTCAATGATGGGAATGCTCTACAAAATTCAACAATGCGCTGATTTTCAATGCCAGCTTTTAAAACAGGGGAATTCTTTGCTATCTTGGTGAGTTTCCTAGCAGTTGTTACATCGTCAATTAACTCATGTAAAGTTTCAGGATTTTCCAACAACTCAATAGCTTCAACAGCTTCGACCGCTAGCATAGCTTCTTTTTGTATCACTTCGTGGAAGCCAAATGACTTTTCCAACGTTTTAAGATCAATTACCAGTAAGGAATCATCAATCCTAAAAAATTGAAAATTTGAACTTAACCTGAAGAACTCTTCTTTTAACTCTTCAAACCGATGAGCTGATTTTTTCAAAAAGAAACTGGATCGCCCGTATATATTAATTTGAGCCATCGTTTTATATAATACAACTTGATTTTGTTCGTCACCTATTTCAATGATAAGAGAGGATACAGAAGTAATTTCATCATTCTCAAGATCAAAAGTATCTTGATCATCTGACTCGATCACTGACTGTAAGCCCTGCAAAGACTCAGGTACATCAATATCATATTCGTAAATAACATTCTTTCTTTCGTCAGAAGTAGATAAAGGAACAACACTTAATTCTTCATCATTAATTATTGTATCGACGAGATTTCCGACAAACATTGCTCTAATACTAGGAAGATCATCCGCTCTTATATCTAGTTTTTTCGGAACAATTTCGCCTTTCAAAAGTACATATACTGTAACGCCAATTTGTTCGATATTGTCGGAGAAGTATTGCAGCTTATTATTAAGTTCTTCCTTGTTCATTATTCAACTATTGCTCCGTAGTATATTCTTTCATCTAATTTAATGTATGACACTCGATCTAAACTTTTTAACTTACATCGAGTAATGATTATTATATTTTGCCTAGACTCATGGTTTTTGAAGTCACCATCAGCCTTATAAATATGAAATCCCAGTAATGCTAATGAAGGGTTTGCATAGAACAAATCCGTCTTTATGTAGATAACCCCCATAAAGACTAATAACAAAGCTAACACAATCAAATATCGAGTACTTTCAAAATCAAAGGTTACCAATGGAATTATATATGTCGCCAAAAATGTTAAGTGTTCGTAGTTGATACTTTCAACCTTAACCAATTTAAAAGGAATATTGGTTGAGCCTTTTATTGCAAAATCAAATTTTTTGAATTCATACCCACCCCAAATCAAACATACAACACATATTGCCGGGACTATGATAGAAGAATTTAAATTTTCGATACCAACAAAGTGACAACTATCCCCCCAACAGATCGGAATCTTCGCCGTAATTATTATGACTAACAAAAATAATAACCAAAGAGAAATAATGTATAGCCCAAATTTCCGTCTGATCATTTATCCTCCTTTTTAGTAATCCCTTTCGCGATACGTTCTAATGTGCGATGAACAGTAGGTCTACCAATACCATATTTTCGTGAAAGAGCGGATATAGATTCGCCTTTTAATTTCGCTTGATATAACTCTTTAGCTTGTTTGTCTGTCAAGGCAGATGTTCGGCCAAGGTGTTTACCTTTGGCCTTCGCTTCTGCTCGCCCCTCCGCAGTTCTCGCCTTTATCAAATCCCGCTCTAGCTGAGCGAAGACTCCACACAAATTTATCATAGCGTTAGAGAAAGGATTATCATTGCTAGTATTGAATGAGCCGTCAATGATATTCAAACACGCGCCCTTACTATGAATATTATCTATCGCATCAAGAATAGACTTTAATGAGCGCCCTAAGCGATCAAGGCGTGTAACAATAACTTCATCACCTTCACGAATAAATTCAATTAATTCTTTAAGTTTTTCTTCATTTTTAATTGAAGCGCCTGATTGCTTACCTTGAAAAACTTTTTCACAGCCGAAGCCATTCAACTTGGACAGTTGAACCTTTAAATCTTGTTCTTGAGTAGAAACTCGTGCAAACCCTACTTTCATATGTACGAAACCAATACCTTTCGTACAGGCTAATCAATGACTGTACGTAAGTCAAAATCTATACATTCGTACACGAACGAAATAACAAAGGTACTTACGTACGCTAAATATATGTCGCTTACAAAGAGCAAGTGAACAAATGCGGGTTGTGAGCAATTTTTGATTTGAAAATCAAAAAATTATTTACTAAACTTATTTAAGTTAAATAACTTAATTAACTTATTTGGGTGAAGTATGGGTAGAAAAGCTGAATTTACAGATCAACAAATTATCGATGCGGGAATTATCATCGAAACAGAAGGCAAGCTTGTGAGTCCGTTTGCAATTAGAAATCGATTGGACGGCGGTAGCTCAGAACGAATAAAAAAAGTATGGGAAAAATACGTAGCCCAAAAAGAAGTGGTAGTTGATGAAAAAGTCGAAGAAATTGATCTACCAAGTGAAATTTTAGATAAATTAGAAAAGAATCAGCAAACTGCCAAACTCCAACTGGAGAAATTAGCACTTGAAAGTTATCGGGTAGCTCAACAAGTAGCTGAAAAGAGAGTTAAATCTACTATTGAGGATTACCAATCAAAAATAGCTGCGTTTGAAGAATCCGAAAACCAAGCTTCATTAGCTATCGACTCAAGTGACAGAAAAATAGATCAACTTGAATCAACTTTAGACTCTCTAAGTACGAAAAATGAAAAACTATTAGCGGAAAACTCAAAGTTACAAGGTTCACTCGACACCTTAGTTGAGCGTTCCCTCAAGTTAGAAGAAAAAGAAAAACAATACGAGAAATTGCAACGTGATTTTGGAAAGCTCGAAGGAAAATTAGAGTCATTGCAAAAACGGTAATGTTAGTTACTCTTAATTTTAATCAAGTAGTACGTATTAAAATTGGTTTATTGTACTAAGGAATTTTCCCTAAGCTGTCATTTGCAATATGCATTAAATACATATTCTTTAGTCTGAAAAGTGCTCAATGAAGTTAACTTGCTTACGACAAAATTTATAAAAAAGCTGACCTAAGCAACTGTGGAATGATGAATTTATTGCCGGTTGACTTAATGGCAATTCGGAGCGCCATTAATTGCGGTATGAATTCTAACTATTTATCCGTAGTGATTAACACTTGACAGCCGATTATAGCGTTGCAACTATAAATTTGTATTGCTTAGGTGATTCAAGGACAGCGTAATGTTTTTTATGCCGCCAATAAGGGCGGACTATTGGTGACGTAAATTAAGCAAATTTACTCAGTAATGAGCCAGCCCAATATCGGTTGCGTTAATTTTGTAAAGCGCGGAGTCTGATTAGCATTTTAGCGAATAGACTAAGGTCAGGATATTCAAACATTGCACATAGTCAACCAAGAGGCGGTTAAAAGCGTTTATGAAGGAAGCTATATGTTTGTTGTTTAAATGGTGTCGCGTAAACCTGATTTTAGTTTTAACTATTTTCGTTTTTGTGACGAGTCTATCGCTGACTCTAGTGGCATATCAGTACACTGTAGATATGGTCGCTACAAAAAAACAAAAAATCTTCCAGCAAAAAACCACCAATATTCTGGATTTAGTCCAAGAACGGTTTGCAACTTATGAACAAGTGCTTCATGGCGTGAGGGGATTGTTTGTTGGTTCAGAAAAATAAGTAGAAGCGAGTTTAAAGCCTATATAAACGAACTTAATCTGGAAGAAAACTATCCGGAAATCATTTGCGTCTCGTTCATTACTAGCATCGCGGCGAATAAAATCGAACAGCACATAGCCAGTATTCGGTCTGAAGGTTTCCCTCAGTATACTTTGACACCAAAGGGGGAGCGGGAACAGTATACTGCTATAAAATTTATCGAACCTTTTAGCGAAGGTAATTTAAGCGTTTTCGGATTCGACATGTATACCGAAAAGGCGGCTCAACTTGCAATGGATGATGCAAAACGGAGCAATGCATTGACACTTGCAGGTAAGGCAAGTCAGATAAGCGAGAGTGTTCCTGATCCTTTATCTGGTGTAAGGCTGTTTCTTACTTTGTACAGAGGGGGCGTGAATCAAGCGAATGGAATTACGGATAATTTTCTGGGTTGGATTGAGGCGTCTTTAAGTTTTAGTGCGCTAATTGAGAATATCCTTTTAAATGAGTCGCAAATTAACGTGGCAATCTACGATGACACCATTGCCAACGGAGAGTCATTGCTTTATTCCTCGAAGGGTACATCTCAACAAACCATCGAATTGCCTTTTCTTCGAACCAAACAGTTAGTGATTGCCCAACGTTCATGGACATTCGTGTTCTCAGCAGACAACCGTTTTGCCCAAACATATGACAACATCGAGCCCAGTATTGTGATGTTTGTAGGTGGATTATTTACCGTACTTTTGACTTTCCTTATCTGGACATTATCTTCCAGCAAAAGACGTGCTGAAACTAAAGCGGCGGCAATGACCCGAGAGTTGTCTGAAACAGAATTCAGGTTAAATGTCGCGCTATCTGGAGCTGCACATGGCGTTTGGGATTGGAATAACCTGACCAATGAAGTGACTTATGACTCTAAATGGAAATCCATGCTGGGGTATGCGGATGATGAGATCAAGAATGAATTTTCAGAGTGGCAGCGTTTGCTTCATCCCCAAGACAGGGAGCGGGCTGAAGCTGTTATTGATGAATTCATCAGCGGTAAAACGGAGTTCTACAGCTTAGAGCACAGGCTTAAAGCCCGTGATGGCCGATGGCTTTGGATTGTAGCCAGAGGAGACATCGTTAGCTGGACTGAAAATGGCGATGTTGCTCGCACTATTGGAACCCATACCGATATAACATCTCAAAAAAGTCTGGAGTTGGCGCTCAGAGAAAGCGAGCAACGGTTTAGAGGAGTATTTGAAACGTCGGCAATAGGAATCGCTCTGGTGGGATTAAACGGCGAATGGATCAAAGTCAATCAGTCATTGCTGGACATGCTTCAATATGAGGAGGCAGAACTTTTAAATCTGACTTTCCAAGATATTACTCACCCTGATGACATCAGCTCAGACCTTGCACAATTAAAAGCGCTTACAGCAAAGGAAATACAAACCTATCAGATGGAGAAACGTTATTTTCGAAAAGATAGCTCAATTATCTGGATCTATCTCAGTGTTTCAATGGTAACCGACATTTATGGAGCCCCTATTCACTATGTATCCCAGATTGTGAACATCACTGACCGAAAGGAGCTTCAGAATAAAATTTTGCATCAGTCTACTCATGATGAATTAACGGGCCTGCCCAATCGTCGGTTATTGTATGACAGACTATCCAGTACTTTTGCCCTAAGTCGCCGCTACAACCGCCCTATTGCGGTTATGTATATAGATATCGATCATTTTAAACAGGTTAACGATGAATATGGCCACGATGTTGGTGACAAACTGCTTAAATGGTTGGCGAACAAAATAAGTTTCTGTATCAGAACATCTGATACTTTGGCTAGACATGGTGGTGACGAGTTCGTATTGATGTTAACCGAAATCAGCAAACCTGATGACACCGTAGTGATAGCTGAAAAGATTTTTCATACGATAAGTGAAGTATTTAGTGTCGATAATATTCAGATGCAGGTTACTCTTAGTGTTGGCATTGCTATCTTCGACCCTCAGAGTTCAGATTCAATTGATGACCTTTTGAAAAAGGCTGACCTCGCGCTCTACCGGATGAAGCGCAATGGCAGGAACGGTTTCAGGCTTTATGAAGACGGAGACGAATGCTCGACGAGCTAAGACATTAGGTTCGCCAGTCAGGCTTGGGTTTTACCATCATGAGAAAATTTATAAAGGCCTTGTAATAACCGACTTTATTAACTGAAATTGGTTGCTGATATTGACATGGCTTTTTAATGGGCCGACAGATATAGAACGACCTCTACGTTAGATCAACTTCAATTCTGGGCTGAATGTTCGCCTTGTTTGCTTGCTCATTTTGTCACCTAACTCTACTATGCCAATAGCATAGCACCTCTAGTTAGGTGGCCAAATCAACTATGCCATTACACTGATAGTTTCACCAATTACATAGTTACAATGTGGTAATTTCCAGCACTTTGAGGGGGAAAAGCTTATCTGGTAGACAGTCGTACTCTAAAGGAGCAATATTCCAATCAGATAAAAAATAGAACACTAAGGCTTTTCTCATCTTAAGTACTATTTGTCCTGACTCTAATCCGTAATCAAAGGTAATGGCTTCAGGTTTTTTTGGTTTACCATTGATACCAATTTTAATTTCAACCTCTTGATTCCAATCAGGATCAAAAGGTTTGGTCTGTTTTTCCTCAACTGAAATCTCAGAGTCACGAGAGGCAACGACTCGATTCAACTTAAAGCTTCTGAAGTCTCCTGACTTGTGGTCAAAAGCCCTGATGTACACAAAATTACCTGTTTCGATCAGTGTGTGCGGGGCAATTATCCTGCTGGATTCGCCACTGCTACGCGATAAGTAATTAATGTCTACTTTAATTCCAAGGTTGAGTGCTCTGAAAATCGGTGCGACAACCTTTAACTCCGGCATAACACTTGGAATTCTGTAACTATTTACGTTTTTGGCAAACTTAGGCTCACACACAAGTCGTTGCGTACCAGAAGAAACTAGATCAATTGCTTCTTCTATTTGATGTTCAAAACAAGGGCTGAACCATTTTGTTGGAGCGTAGGCTCTCAATCGATGGTTATAAATAAGATTGTTCTCAGCCATTTCTTGGTAACACTTAAAGTCACGGGTGGACCAAGCTTCTTTGATTTCAAAACGATTCATTAGCTGACGTCTGTTTGTAGTTCCGAGTACAAAAGCACATAAATCGATATAACGTAGTCGTCTTTCTTGCCGAATGTCGGTGATGTTTTCCATTGGTCAATAAAATCCCAGTTGATCTATCTACATAATATAATATATAGTGCATACTAATGTATAGTGAATATTAATATACACACAAATCTTTGTGGAATGTAAAATGAATTACGGCAAGCAAATTGTAAAGTACTTAAAGAAGATTGATGAAGGAAGGGCAATTGATTACGCCCAATTCCTCAATTTATTGAATTCTCCTGAGTTAAATCTTGACGCAACTAATCGAGACTTTGAAGTGAGAAGGGTTGGGACGAATACCTATAAAGTTACGCATATAGCGCCTTGGCTCAGAGTTCAATTTGATAATATCATTGGAGAGATATATAAGGATCGTAATTCAGCAGCTAAACAAAACAACAGCCACGCATACAGTGTAAATGGCTCAATGCTTCTCGTCAGAGAAGGGATAATACATCCTCAGGTAGTAATGTTTGATACTGATGGAAATTACTTACCCAAACGAGAATGGCATGATTACGCCTTATTAATTGAAAACAGACAAAATTTCATCAGCATTGATAAAACCTTATCTTTTATAAAAACATACTGCGATATCGGGGATGTAGATTTACAAAAAACATTAACAGTTTTCACCGAAGGTAACGCAATTACTAACGCTTTACACATATCATTTCTTTGTAAATTCAAGTCGATTTTCCTGTTGTTGGATGTAGACGCTGGGGGGCTTCAGATAGCTAGTAACCTCCTCACTCTTTTACCTAATTCAAACGTAGTTTTTCTCGTACCAAGTGACATAAAAGATAGATTGAAAATGGTAAGGGTACCAGCAAAAACAGTATCAATTGAGAAAGCCATCACACTGGGACGAAAACACCCAGAGCTAACTCATATTGCACAACTGATTTATAAAACCGAAAGAGAATTGGAGCAGGAGAGCTACCTTGATGAATAATTTTGTTACTAAAGGATTATTGGCAGAGGATTACATACTTAAACGTCTAGTTTATGTTAACTCAGCAAATCATGGGTATTCGGAGATATTACTGGATAGGCACCTTGCAATGTTTGGTGGGAACAATGTTGGAAAAACTGCGAGTCTCGCTGGCACCAAATTGCTACTGTATCCAGAAGTTAATTTTAGCCGCTGTGAAAAGAAGTTTAAATTTGTTGGTAATAGAGGGACCTTTTCACAAGAAGACTCCTATGATTTTTACTTTCCTGATTTAACCTCGTTCATTATTCTCGAAGTTCAGAACCCTGAGGGGTCGTTTTGTATGTTGTTATACAAAACCAACAATTACACCTACAGCCGACTTTTCGTCCCCTTATCATTCGATGAAATGCGCCATCTTTTTTGGGATGTGGATAAAGATGATTTCAATGACGACCTGAGTGTCAAAACAGTTAAGCAGTTTGTTATCGAAAACGACGGTCTGCAAACATCGGACGCGGCAGAAATACGCTCCTTAATGTTTGAAGGTATGCGTGGTACTAAAAAGCAACGCCGCTTTTGCATTCTACCTATGAAAGATGCTCGTTTGGACTCAATTGAAGCTTTCAGGAATATTTATCAACTAGCGTTTGACATTAAAAGCTCGGAGACAGATACCTTACCTAAAGCCATTGCCACGCTTCTTGAGATGGGCCGGGGCAGAGATGAAGAGCGACTGAGCGCAGATCTCCTTGACTTAGCAACAGACTACGAAGAACTGTTTGCAAAACAAGCGCAACTTCAAACTTTGAAAAATGCTGAGCCAATTTTCAACAGAGTGTCATCTAATTTTGAACAACTGACAAACAGTTACAAACATTACACACTTATCCATAAATCGTTGCGACACCTGTTAAATGAAGCAAAAGAAAGCTTTGATGAAAGATACGTCAGTATGCAGAATCTTACTGATGAAGCGAGTAAACAACAATTTACTACCAGAGAAGAAGTCGAAAAAGCTAACGAGGCTTCCATTAAAGCTAAAAGCCAAGTGGAGTACTTGGAGGAACAATTAACGCTTCAGTCTAAGCGAGTAGCTGAGGTGAAAAATCTATATACTTCTTTAGGCTTTTCTTCAGTCGAAAATACTCTTGAACATCTGGACCATGAATATCGCTGCGTGGATAGCTTATTAAGAGAACTTCGCAAGGAGGATGGCGTTAAAAGACAACTCCAGAAAGAGCTAACAAAGAAAAAGCAACTTTTAGGTTCAAAAAAAGAACTACAAAACATAATAGAAGATCAATCGAGAACGGTTGCGAGTCAGTTAAACAATTCTACAAGTGCGAGTATTTTGTACTCATTGAATCAAAATATTGCCAAAACAATAGTACCTCTGACTGAGAGTCATCGCGATGCGGTAGTCAACTTTACTTCATTATTTGACTCTGATCATGCAGGATTACTTACTTTCCTCGATAAGCCGATCAAAGGTGTCAATTTTAAAGAGATAAATCCTGAAAGAATGGTTGAAGAGGCCACTCTTGAGTTAGTTAGAGTTGAACAGCAACTTGAGATTGTGGAGCAAAATATCACCGAACAAGGCAGAGCTTTAAAAAATAATGATATTGAATCGCTAATAACGAACACCGAACAAACTTTACAAAAAGTTGAAATTCAGCGTGACAATATTCGTGCTTTAAGTGAACTCATAAGAGCCGAAGACGATACATCCAAAAAACTTAAAGATAAAAGAGATATGTATATTAAGGCGAATATCTCGTTTGAAAAAGGGCGTAATAAACTTCAAGAACACACTGCAACTGCTAATCAGTGTCAAAATAAACTTGATACCTTGAAAGATGAGTCAGCCAGACTTAAAAGGTATGAGAGTGTTTTTAATACCATCCAGAGGCATGCCGATATTGACTTTCTGTTTGAAGAGATCTCTGACGAAGTAGTACTAAATGATTCGTGGTTTGAAAAGCTATACAAATTGAGCACCGATCTGTCTTCTTTGAAAACCAGTGTTATTAGAGAATTACATCTTTTATCAGGACAGGTTCAGATCGAAGGTGTTGATCCCCACAAACAATTCGATTCAGTTACCGCAATATCTAAAGCTGTTGACAGTTACGCAGGCGAGTACGCCACGTTACAGTATGATTTAATACAGTTGAATACAAGCATTTGTACTCACAATCAATTTGTTAGCAATCAGATAAAAGAACTGAAAACATCGAAACAGTTTCTTTCAAATTTCATCAAAGAAATTAATGATGAACTCAATAGTAAACTTGTTTCAAACCTCTCTGAGATCAACTTACGGCCAGAAATCAATGTACGATTTGAATCTTTACTATCTACTCTCGATAAGCAAGATATTTCAGATGAGACATTGTTGGAGCCTGAGTTTTATCAGGCGCTGACCCAGTTTGCAGATAGTTACTTCGATAAGCGGACACGAAAACTTAAGATGCATGACATTATTCATGCAGTGCATTATGAATATACCCTAGAAGAAACTGGTGAGCGTTTTACTAAAAGCCAGTCAGGAGGAACGACTAGTACAATAACAGCCTTCGTGCTATCGGTGTTACTTAAGAAAATCACTCCAGACTATGTATCGCTCAAGATGCCGATTATTGTGGATGAAGTGGGTACGTTAGATTTCAAAAATACAAAAGCTACTATTCAGCAAATCAGTGAGCACGGCTTTTCAATCTTTTGTGCCACACCAACATTTTCAGGCTTTGTTAGCAAAAACGTTGGTCGTTGGATAATGATTGATAGAGCCAAAATCAAAAAGCCACGTGTCCCAAAATGCCACATGCACATCCTACCAGAGTATATTGAAAGTTTTGGGAGTCAATCCAATGAGGCTTAATCGTGATGTGATCCTCAGTTCTATCCTCAAGCATCAAAATAGTTTTCTAAAAATATTGGATTTTATTGACAAGGAAGGTGGGGTGCCAGAGATACCAGAAAAACTTTTTCTAGATTTGTATAGTCATTACATTTGTGAAGATGATGATCAAAATGTTCATGCGCAGTTAAGTTTGGCGGCCTTACTAAAGAACGGAGTATTCATTCATCATGATAAGAATACTGGGACCATTTCTGTTGCGGATGTAATCATCAATATGCTCCGGTTTATAGATGTAAAACGTGCGAGGGAATTGAACAGGCATGATCTAGAAGATTTGCGCCAGCGTGTGTCTGACTTTGTAGATAGGTTATTGGAGTGCGCCTATCTGGAAGATGATGATACAAGAGAACTGTATGGGAGCTTCTATCGATTACTTAGCGAAATACATTCGAAGATAAAAGAAAATGTATCGGCACTGGATGCACAAGTAAAGCGCGTCTCGCAGCAATACAAGGAATTCAACGCAGGGGATAGTGAAGCCTCGGTTTTTGAATTATATGACCGTGTAACAGATCTTTACAGCAAATATGTATTGCCGTGTTATGAATTTATTGACCCAAATATGGAAATGAAAGGAAAAAGAACTTTAACTCAGTCTATTGAGCAGTTAATAAAGCATCTCGCAGATGTACCTGCAAAACTGCATGAGTCAAACCGTCTTCAATACCGTTTTACGGCAATTAGCAGTTATTATAAAGACATAGGGCTACTCGTCCGTAAACTTAAGCAATACTCAACTTATTTGGCTCAGGATCGCGATAGATACATTGCAATTGACAATGCATTCAATGCCTTAATGGATAATGTTGTGCCATTACGCCACGGAAAACAGAAAAATAAGTATTTAACACCAAATGCACCAATATTCTTAACGCTGTCAACTATAGATGGGTTGAGAGACCTACGTACAAACCAAGCACCAAAATTTAACTGGGATGAAGGTAAAACAACACTTCGATTCAAAGAATATTTGAATATGCTCCAAAGTGTGGAAAGTAAACCTAAAAAACAACAGATCAAACCTTTACCAGAAGAGGTCCGAATCGAAGAGGAAAGACAGATAGAGATTGCTAGATTAATAGCTGAGGCCGGACTTCCAATCTCAATCCCCGACGTACATAAGTTCGTATTTGAGTTGCTAAGCCAAAACTTGGATAGTTTTTGGTTAGGAGACGTTTTGTTTGGTATTGAAGAGGTGATGCCGTATGCACCATTAGAGCATTTGGTCTTTAGTCGAGAGCGACGGAGGCAGCAGGATGAGCAATATTACTTGGAATATTTAAAAATTGAATTAGCACAAGGTGAACTGGATGTATAACACTGACTTGAGCGTAGAAATCTACCAAACACTAACGGCTGGAAAGATCATAAATAACCGGATGCTTAACAACAGTGGCCAGTGTATTTCAAATCCGCTCTTTGAAGAAATAATGAATAACCTTTCTACATATGCAACACAGTATGAAATGTCGGGACAAGAATTGGTTCGTAATAAAGACTTTGTTTACTTGAGAAAGGGCGCTGAATTAGCGGAAGATGTTAAAACTGACGTTACGATGAAAGCCGCACTTCTATTACTTATGCTAGGTAAGTACATTAATGAGCAAAACTACCGATTTAGCAAGTTGACTGAGCAAAATGGCGGAATAACCAAAACAGACATTCTGGCACTCCAAGAGATCGATGATATTCAAGAGCTTATCGAGAAAGCAAGGCTCAAAAGTGATTTGTTCACGGAATTCAAGAACGTGCTGATTAACCGCAACTTATTACTTGAGTTACCCGGTAATGAACGGTTTATTTTATCCGACGCGGGGCGAGTTTTTTATGAAGAAGTTGTTCGTGTATATCTTGAGCCAGAATTACATATTTAAAACTATTAAGGACTAAAATTGTCAACAACAGTCACCACAGCATTCAATGCATTTCAAAAAGAAACGGTCAATCTTGATGCCGAAAGAACTAAAAATGCACGTAATAGTCGAAATTGGTTGGTGGGGAAGATAAACACCTTTACTGATTTTTTTCCTTTATACAAAGCTAAACATATTCATTTTGGTTCTTTTGCAAGGCGGACCAAAATTAGGCCGTTAGACGACATAGATATTATGATTGCATTGATGGGGGAAGGGTGCTCGTATTTTGAAGATGCTTCAGGGAAAATAACAATCAATGTCCCAGATGATTGTGATGCCTATAAATATTATAAGCATGCTTCTTCGAATACATTGAACTCAATTCGAGTTGTGAATGAGTTCGTCAGAAAATTGTCTGAAATAGACCAATACAAATCAGCAACTATCAAACGAAACCAAGAGGCTGCCGTCCTTAATTTGAAATCATATGATTGGGCTTTTGACATTGTTCCCTGTTTTTTCACTACGGAAGATGCGTATGGACAAACCTATTACATTATTCCTGACGGGAGTGGCCACTGGAAAAAAACCGATCCACGGAAAGACCGCGACAGAGTTAGCACAATTAACACTACATGTTCAGGCAATATGCTGAATGTATTGAGACTTGTAAAGTATTGGCAACGTCGCCCAACTATGCCATCTATGGGGTCATATCTTCTGGAGTGTATGGTACTCAATCATTTTGAGAGCAATGGAGCTTGTTCGCAATTTCAAGATTTGGAACTTGCTGGAGTGTTTGAATACATTGCAAATCATATTTATTCAAACGTCTCCGATCCTAAGGGAATTCAAACTAACTTGAATGACAAACTAACAAGGGAAGAGCGCTCAAAAATCTCTAATAAAGCGATAACTGATGCAAATCTAGCATTGGAAGCTAGGCATTTAGAATCAAATGGAGATCAAAAGGGCAGTATCAACAAATTGCGGCAAATTTTTGGTGCTGAATTCCCGGAGTATAGTTAATGAACAACGAGATAAATTCCAGGCAAAACCATGAAAGCTCCATCAATATGATTGCGGCTTTCAGGCAGAAGTATTCTGATGTTAAGCAGTTAAGTTTTATACAGATGTTGATGTCTGTATGGGTGCCAATTGTATTGGCATTACTCGCTTTAGCGTTGAAAAATCAGTTAATTGTAGGTTTTCTAGGTATCCCCCAATTAGATGTAACTATTTACGTTTCTTTTTACTGTATTGTGATTGCGCTCGCGGACTTATTTTTATTTAACAACTTCATTGAGACTGGGAAAGAACTTGCGGCGAAAATCCAAGAACTTTTTGATACAAACGTTCTTGGATTGTCTTGGAATAAAACCTTAGCTGGACCCAAGCCAGATGGCGAAGTGATTTACAACCTTCAAAAGGCTTTTTACAAAGTTAAGAGCAACAAAAGGGAACATCTGAGCAACTGGTATAACCCGAAGGTCGCCAATATAAGTCACAACAAAGGGGCGCTGTTGTGTCAACGAATGAATCTGTACTGGGATAAGTCCTTACGAGAGACCGTTAATCAGCGTGTTTTTATTTCTCTACTTTGCTGGTGTGTTTTTATTATGATCATTGCTCTTAACCAAGATTTCTCGCTTAGAACGCTGCTATTAACCGTAATTTGTCCATTGCTACCTATCCTTAGTTATTCAGTGAAACTAATTTCAGATAACAGGAAGTCAATTTCTACCTTGACGAGATTGAAAGAACTGTTGGAATCGGCGTGGGCGGATGCAGCTAATCAAGCACTCACAATTGAAAGACTTCGTGAAGTTCAAAATGAGATTTATCAGCATAGGAAAACGAACCGTCCTATTTCTGATCGCTTCTATTGGAGACGTAAAGATGACTTTGAAGGTGATGCAGAATACAGCATTGAACAGATGATTACCGATATCGAACGAACCGGTCAAAGTAGTTGACGCCCTATACATTTCTTTTTTAATATTAGCTTTTTCGACTAGATGCATAACTATTTGAATTAAATAATGTAAATAAGGAACACTACCAAATCTATTTCTACCGCAATGAAAATTGATGAAAATCATCGTGCTTAATAGATCATCTCCATACTTTTCAACATTAAAGTACTTACAACTACTAACTTTTTTAAGTTTCGCGGGAACTGGTTCACATCGAATTACCTTCGAGCCATTCAATGTTAATTGTCCATTACAAAATGAATAGTACTCTTTGTCTTCGATTGTTTCAGGACTGAAATAACCTGTCAGTTCCGGCGGAATCACATAAAATTCACTATCCAACTCATTTGTATGCTTTTAAAGCATAAAAGCATCACTAAATTCGTCAATAAAAAGAGAACCTTCATTCACTTGACGTTTAAATAATAAAATACTTTGTCTATTAATCATTATGTCGTAATTTTCACACAGTCCCTAATTTCGGGACACCCTATCACATCCCTATAATAGGGACAACATGATGAAATCTAAAAACACACCAAAGTATCAGGCATTACTCAAATGGCTCAAAAGTCAGCGTTTAGAGCAAGGAGCAACAGTTCGCGATGTTGGGTTATTAATTGATGAGCCATTCCAGATTGTGAGCAAAATAGAAAAAGGACAGCGTAAACTGAGTGTTGATGAGTATATGCAGTACTGTAAAGCACTTAATGTTGATTATCGTAAAGGGTTGAAATTGCTGGAGTGACTTTTACTGTTTTCTTAATATCTAAATTGAAATATACATAATCAGTACCTCAGATCCCATATGAATCATTGAGTAGAAAGGTTTCATAATTCGTTCAATAGCGTATTGAACCTATGATGAATTGGCATATATTACAATTATGATGTGTACAGTTTATATGGTGATAAAGACGTGTAAGTTGTTAATTATTAATTACTGAGACACTCATAAGGCCAAACCAATTAAGGTAATGGCCTTTTTTCTGTATAAGTTAAATAATAGAAAATAACTTTAAAAGTTCTTCTCAGTGAAATCTGCCAACGAGCTACGCTCAACTTCATCAAAAATTAATACACTTCCTTTTTCATAATTTCGAAAAATATTTACAGCAGCACTGGCTCCAGATGAAGCTGGAGTAACAAATCGATCATCAATTTGTGCAAGGTTTCCTAGAACAATCGTTCGGCAATTTTTACCACCACGGCTTAGCATCCCTTTCATCTGCGCCCTAGTCATGTTCTGAGCTTCATCAATGATTAATACAGCATCATCTATAGAACGACCTCGAAAATAGGCCATGCTAGTGAACTCTATATTAGCTCGCTCAATGATGTGTTCAACAGTCGCACGAGTACTTTTTTCATCATCACTATCATCTGCATGCATTGAAATTAATGCATCTGTAACACCAGCTAAAAGTGGTAATGACTTTTCAGTTAAATCCCCCGGCAAAAAGCCGGGATCATCGTCCATAAAGTCTCTAGAGCGCACAACGACTATCTTTTTATACTGTTTCAACTCCAAAACTTGGTGGAGCGCCGAAGCCACCGCCAAAAATGTTTTTCCCGATCCTGCTGGACCAAGGATGATATTTAAATCGTAAAATGGGTCTGTTAACTGGCTAATAGCTACAGATTGCCGAGGGTTTTTAGGTGAAATACCCCAAATTTTCTCTTGCTGTCTCGGCAATAATTTAGTGTAAACACTGCCTTCAGCTACTTCAGTTACAAGTCCAATATGTCCAGCATCATCGTACCAATACATATTTGCCTGTACCTCTTCATAAAAGAAACTTGCTGGAAATTTATAAACTTCTCCAGAAAGTTTAAAATCGTTATCAGATTTTAGACGGTCAAATAAATCACCATCAAATGATTGGACACCTGTGTACAACAAATCAACATCAGAAATCTGGTTATCAACTAAAACATCTTCCGCGTCAACGCCAATCGTCCTAGCTTTGAGTCGCATATTAATATCACGACTAACAATCGTGACATTTTGCTTAAGCTCCTTCTGCATATGCAGAGCGTAATTAATAATACGATTGTCTGCATCACTCCCAATTGCATGTTTTAATTCTTTGGCAAAATCTATTTGAGTGTCTATCCCAATAAATAATCTGCCGCGCTTTGCTGACTCTGTTGACGGTAGCTCAATTCCTTTCTCCATCTCTTCAGATGTATGGCCATTAATGATGTCCTCAAGCATTCTGATTACTGCACGAGCATCTTGGCTTACATTTTTATCAGTGCGCTCTTTTAAATTGTCTAACTCTTCTAGAACAGTTAAACAGATATAAATATCATCTTTATAAGCAAGAAGGCTTTTAGGATCATGAACTAAAGCAGAGGTATCTAGTATGCGGGGATTTCTGTTTTCATTTGAATTTTTCATTATGCTGCTTCCCCTAAAATTGAGTCGTTGCTAGACTTTGTAGTATACTTTCGATGTAGAGCACGTCTTAAAAGTAAAGGTTTAAGGTTTTGCGGTGAACTTGAAAGCACAAATAAATTAGAATTTAGATAAATTCTTTTTACATTGTCTATAAGCCTTAAAAAACAAGACAGTAAAAATTTTAAATTATTTTCATTTCGGGGTTGCAAAATCACAATCGCATTTTGGATACTACGACCACGCATAAAGTTTACCGATTTGAATTGTATATTGGCTTTTTCCATGATGTAACTCATCGAGCCTTTTACGTTCTCATCGTTTTTGTGCAAAACTTCCAAAGAGTCGGTAATAGCCGCTAACCAAGGCGCCATCTTTTCTTCTTCCGTTCCGGGCAAAAAGCCGATGGATTCAGCAATTTCTGGGGTGCTTCGAGTCACAATGATTTTATCATACATGTTTTTCTCAATGACCATTTCCAACGCCGCCGCCAGTGCTAACAATGTTTTACCACTGCCCGCAGGTCCGGTGAGTATAACCAAATCGATATGTGGATCGAGCAAGGCATGAAAGGCCATAGCCTGACCAATATTTTTAGGTGTTATTCCCCACGCATTGCGTCCCATAAGACGATCGTAGCCTAAGTCGAGTACCTCGAGTGTATCGTCGGTTATGTTTTCCACTAAGCCAGCGAATTGCTCTTCATCATCAATCAAAAACTCGTTGATATAGGCTTCAGGCAACGCTTTTTTATCGATAGTATGAATAGTATCTCGACCTTCGGTTCGGCTATCAACAGTTTTCACGCATTGCCAAAAATCGCCATTGAAGGTGTGATAACCTTTCGATAAATACTTGATATCACTAATTAATTGGTCAGTTCGATAGTCTTCAACATGGGCTAATCCAGCGCCCTTGGCTTTTAAACGCATGTTGATATCTTTAGTCACCAAGACTACTTGTCTAGGCAGTTTAATCTTTTGCAGATGCAAGGCTGCATTGATTATTCGATTGTCGTTATCGTTACTGGTAAAAACCTGCTGCTCAAAAGGTAAACCATGATCAGCAAAGATAGATAATAGACCTGTAGGCGCTGACTCTCCTGATCCCAGCCCTGACATAGCAACCCCTTCAATCATTTGTTCAGGTGTTGCCTCGTGCAGCAGATCTTCCATTGCGCGAATAGAGACTCTAGCATCCCGCGCAACATCTTTTTTACTATCTTTAATGTAATCCAGTTCTTCTAGAACCGTCATAGGTACGACAACGTCATGTTCTTTGAAAGAGAGAAAAGCGAGAGGTTCATGTAAGAGGATATTGGTGTCGAGCACATAAAGTTTGGTATTCATTTCAGCTTTTTCTGGCATCCGCTACTCCGATTAACTGCCCGCATAGAAAAAATAGGCGCATGGTTTTGACTAAATTCATCCTTACCATAAACCACTTTTTCACCACTTTCATTAACTTTTACAAAAGACTTTTTAATCTATAAAAAAAATCTTATACATCAATGTGTTGACAAGATACTGCGGATATTCAACCGACAATTTCAACAGGCTAATGAGCACCTTAGGCGTTCCTACCCTGGGGTTTTTACTCCCCCTTACTGAGTTGTTAACCAATTTGCTAAAGGCTGACAGATAACACACTGCAAAAGTCCGTTATAAACGTTATAATCGCGCTCTTTATGATTTGGCGAAAGCCCTTAATTGGCTCAAAGGCAAGCTAAGATTTAGCCTTTACAGCCCAAGAGATTTTCTACTATGACACAAACAAACAACTTTGCTTTAGGGCAACGTTGGCTTAGCAATACTGAGTCAGAACTTGGCCTAGGCACTATCATTGCCGTAAACAATCGAACCGTTGAAATACTCTTCCCTGCGATAGGCGAAACGCGCACATATGCCCCAGCTTCTGCGCCTTTAACCAGAGTAACCTTTGAGGTTGGTGATAAAGTAACTAGTCATGCTAATTGGCAATTCATAGTAGAAAATATCAGCCAACGAGACAATATGCTTACCTACCATGGCAAGCGTTTGGACACTGGCGAAGATGTGGATCTAAAAGAAACTTTTGTAGACCACCATTTTCAATTGAATCAACCGCAAAAACGACTTTTAGCCGGTCAGGTGGATGAGCCCAAATGGTTCGAAATGCGAGAAAAATGCATTACTCACCAATATCAGCATGACACCTCTGATTTGTTAGGTTTTTTGGGGGCTCGAGTCGACATTATTCCCCATCAATTACACATTGCCTCCGAAGTTGGTCGCCGACATGCCCCACGAGTGTTATTAGCAGACGAAGTAGGTTTAGGGAAAACCATTGAAGCGGCGCTGATTATTCATCAACAATTATTAACTGGACGAGCCCAAAGAATATTGATTGTGGTGCCAAATAGCTTGGTTCACCAATGGTTAGTGGAGATGTTAAGACGGGTTAACTTGGCTTTTTCCATCTTTGACGAAGAGCGCTGCCAGGCCATGGCCGAAGAGGCGGGTAACCCGTTTGAAGCGGAACAGTTAATTCTTTGTAGTCTCGACTTCCTTACCCACAACAGTCGTTATTTCCAACAAGCATGTGAAGCACCTTGGGACCTAATGGTAGTGGATGAAGCCCATCATTTAACTTGGTCCGAAGGACAACCATCTCAAGAATATGAAGTGATTGAACAACTGGCACAAGTGACTAAAGGCGTTCTATTATTAACCGCCACCCCAGACCAGTTAGGTCATGAAAGTCATTTTGCCCGATTACGCATATTAGATCCCGCGCGATTCCATAGTTACCAAGAATTTGTGCATGAAGAACAACAATACAGCAAACTTGCTAAAGCCATTGAACCCTTACTGGCCAAAGACAATCAAGAAATTGCCTTGGATGAAAGCGCAATTCAGGCAATCCAAGAATTTGCAGGTGAAGATCTCGTATCGAATCTTGAACTTGCCGATGCAGCAAGCAGAGATAAGTTAATTCATCAACTATTAGATAGACACGGTACAGGGCGAGTGCTTTTCCGAAACAGTCGTTCTGGAGTAACAGGTTTTCCAGCCCGAGAGTTGCTTTCTTACCCGCTGCAGATGCCTGAAGAGTATGAACAACATCTTGAAGTAGAGCTTGATTCAAGCCGCTTGCTCTCGCCAGAACGCATTCCAGAATTAGTCGACAGTTGGACTGATTTTGATCCCAGAATAGATTGGTTTATCGACCATCTACAGCAACTGCGCGGTGAAAAAGTGCTAACAATTTGTGCTAAAGCGTCAACCGCCTTAATGTTAGCCGAAGCAATTCGCCGAAAATCAGGGATCAGAGCCGGAGTTTTCCATGAAGGATTAAGTATTGTAGAGCGAGATCGCACAGCCAATTACTTTGCTCAATCGGAAGAAGGCGCTCAGGTACTTATTTGTAGTGAGATTGGCAGTGAAGGTCGAAATTTCCAATTCGCTCATCATTTGGTGTTATTTGATTTGCCTCAAGTTCCTGATTTGTTAGAACAACGCATAGGCAGACTGGATCGCATTGGACAAAAACACGATGTTAAATTGCATGTGCCGTTTTTTGTTAACTCGGCCCAGCAGGTCATGCTCGAGTGGTATCATGATGGACTCAACGCCTTTGAATTAACCTGTCCTGCAGGCACCAGCGTTTACGAAGAAGTAGAAGAGATGCTACTCACTTCTTTGCAAAATCCCCATGATGAGTTAGCTAAGCGCAAACTCATCGAAGACACACAAACCATTTATGCCCAATTGAAAAGTAAATTAGAGCAAGGCAGAGACAAATTATTAGAGATTAATTCATCCGGTAAAGGGAAAATTCAACAGCTTATCCAAGGTATTGAAGACTCCGATAACTCGCCCAAACTTGAACGTTTCATGACCCAGTTGTTTGATACCATTGGAGTATTGCAAGAAGAAAAAGATGACGACTGTTATTTATTAAAACAAACGGAGTCGATGCATACACAACTTCCAGGATTAGAAGAAGAGGGTATGACTATCACTTATGAACGACAAACAGCGACGAAGCTAGAACACGTTCATTTTTTCAGTTGGGACCATCCAATGGTGCAGCATGCAATGGATACTATTACTACCGATGTACAGGGTAAAAGCGTGATTGGTATGAATAGGGATAAATCACTTCCACCAGGATACTACTGGTTAGAATGTTTGTTTGTGCTCTCAACCAAAGCAGAAAAGCACTTGCAAGTTAATCGTTATATGCCCGCCACTCCGATTAAGATAACGGTAGATCCGAAAGGTCAGCAAACCGATAAAGTATTTCATATGCTTGATAGTGTGAATCCGAAGATGTCAGCTCAGTTGGTGAATGCTCTGCAATCACAAATTGAAAGAGCAATCCAACAAGCTACCGACATTGCAAGGGTAGATGCCGACAAGATTAAACAGCAATGCATAGACAGTATGCAAAGTAACTTGCACGAAGAACTCCAGCGTTTGCAAAGTTTAAGCAAAGTGAATAAATCTATTCGAGAAGAAGAATTAGATTTTATTCGCAATCAATTGGACGCTTTAAATAATGCTTTAGGGAGCGCGGAAGTGCATTTAGAAGCGGTAAGGTTAGTGGTTAATAATCATTAATGAAGAACAATAAACACACTGGAAAAACAGCGTAAATGGCAATTTTGAATTATGCCCCAAGCCGATATCCCTATTTCGATATCGTTTATCAAGATGAGAGCATGCTGGTGCTAAATAAGCCCAGTGGATTATTAACGGTGCCTGGAAAAGCACTTGAACATAAAGATAGTTTGCAGCTCAGAGTCCAGCGGTCTTTTCCAACAGCGACTATTGTGCATCGCTTGGACATGGCAACGTCGGGACTTATCGTCTTAGCATTGGATATGGATAGCCACCGTAAAATCTCCAAAGCATTTGAGTTACGGCAAACGGCTAAATCTTATATTGCCAGGGTATTTGGTAAATTAAGTGAAGAACAAGGTAGCATTGATTTACCACTGATTTGTGACTGGCCTAATCGACCAAAACAAATGGTTGATCACGAACGTGGCAAAAAAGCATTGACCCATTGGAAACGATTAGCCTGTGATAAAGACGAATCGCTAGTTGAACTAACACCGATAACTGGACGCTCTCATCAACTAAGAGTACATATGCTAAGTATCGGTCATCCAATATTAGGTGATCGACTTTACGCCCATGAGCAAGCCCTGCAAGCAGCGAATCGTTTGCAACTACACGCGAAATCACTCAAATTAAACCATCCATTAACGGATGAGCCCATGGCATTTGAATGCCCAGTGCCGTTTTCATTCAAGTCTCAAAGCGTTGCTACCGATATAGATAATAATTAGCGTTAAATGAATTGTGAGCAATTGTGGGTAAGTCATCGTTAGGCAAAATACTCGGCCTGATCATATCAATGATCGGCTTTGCTGCGCATGGCATGCAATCACCTGAAGCGGCTCTGAATGACATTCAACACAGTCAATTTGACGATCAATATGATGTACTTTTGGTAGGTGAAAAACAAATTCCACTTGTTATATCGGAATCAAATACGGCGATAACCCGTGGCGTCGCTGTTTTGATCAGTGAGTCAGGCAGAAACCCATTTAGTGAACATGGATTATCTCAACTGTCTACGTCGCTCAATAATGTTGGCTGGGTGACGATGATAATGCCTGCGCCAATCAGTGGTTTTTGGCCCGCCCTTGATGAGACCACAACTAATAATCAAGCCGCTGACACTAGCAGCCAAACTCCAGATACGCCCACTTCTGTCGCCGTTCAAGAGACCTTAACAAAAGCGGCAACAAGTCAAATTGAACAGCCCGCATTTGAACTACATGAACAGCAGATTATTCAACAGATGCAGGCAGTTACAGGTAAAACACGTCAATATAATGGTTTTTTCCTAGTCATTGCGCAAGGAACAAGTGCCGCATGGCTAACCAAAATATATGCTGAAAATAAATTAGATCAACCTGATGGCATGGTGTCAATTAGTCCGCAATGGCCAGACCGTAGTTACAATCAACAACTCCCTAAATGGGTAGCTGAAACGCAAATGCCTTACCTTGATGTTTATTCAGCGTGGGATACCTCTTGGGCAAAAGCGACAGTGAGTCAACGGAAAATACAATCGATAAAATCGTTGAAAATGATGTATAGGCAAAGAGAGTTAATAGGTCAAACTATGGACAACCAACAGTTTGCCCGCTTAGGCAAAGAAATTTATGGTTGGTTGACCCATATGGGTTGGTAAAAAAGCCAAGCTCCACCTTGCCCACAAATTTACCCTTAGCCGTTTTTTTTGCGTAGTTAATTTCTCAATATATCAATTGGATGAAAATTTTATTCCAATCCTAGGGAACATTCGTTAAGTTTGCGGTCTATACTTCATAGTATTCTAAAAAACGGAGTCACTCAAAATAGCCGTGAATATTGAAAACTTTATAAATAATAAAGCTGGTCAACTAGCTTTTTTTGTTCGGGGATATTGGTCTTACAAAATCCCCTACATAGAGTTAGACCTATATTTTTGGGACACTCTTGAAGAGTGGGCGCATGTTAAAAAAAGAGTGGATGAACCCTACTCGCAAAAAGAGCGTGTTTTCTGGCACTTGCTACATCAGCTAAATTATTGGCCAGAACAAAAATTGTTACATGATCAATATCTTCGTTCAGAACTTGAAACCTGCTTAAACTATTTAGAAGGTGAAGGGCAATACCCCTTAGATTGCATCGGTATCCGACCGTAACCCTCAACAACCGCCCTTTGTGCTGCAAAATTGAATTAGATATTGAACTGTTAAGTTATACGTGATCCAATAGCTCTTTTCCTAAGCTATTGAAAATTTGTGTCTGAAACATTAAAAAATACACTTCTTTGTTATAAAGATAAGCGTCTTCTTTTTGTCTTTTTATTCGGTATCGCCAGCGGTTTCCCTTGGGTGATGATCGGTTCTGCGCTATCGGCTTGGCTGCAAGAAAGCGGTCTTAGCCGCTCGTCTATAGGTTTAATTGGTTCAATAACAATTGCTTATTCAATCAACTTCCTATGGTCTCCGTTACTGGATAGAGTCCAACCACCGGTACTTGGTCAACGCCGAGGCTGGATTGTGACAACACAATTAATGATTATCATTGCCTGCGTCGGTATGGCTGTGGTTCCGGCAGAGGAAAACCTGTTAGTGATTGGTTTAGTGGGATTTTCAATTGCGATATTTTCTGCAACCCAAGACATTGCCATTGATGCTTATCGAATCGATATTATTAAACCCTATGAAAAAGACAAGCTCGCCGCCGCATCCTCTATGGCGACCGCGGGTTGGTGGACAGGCTATGGGGGCTTAGGCTCAATTCCCTTTTTCATTGCCGATATGGCAGGTTGGCAATGGTCGGATATCTATTTTGTTTTAGCGGCAATCATGGCTGGATTAATGCTGTTGGTTTTCTTTAGTGATGAGCCTGTCACTAGCCGCTTAGAACAGCAAGTCGCTGCGAGTGCACGATATGCCAAAGCCATGGTCGGCGATCTGCAGTTAAATCGCTCTCAACGGGTGACAAATTGGTTAATGGTGACTTTAATTGAACCTTTTCGAGATTTTTTCAGCCGCAATACCGTAAAACTAGCGCTGTCTATTTTAGCCTTTATCTTTTTATTCAAAATCGGCGAAGCTTTTTTAGGTCGCATGAGTATTGTTTTTTATAAAGAACTGGGCTTTACCAATAGCGACATTGGCAGTTATTCCAAAATATTTAATTGGTGGGTAACAATTGTTTTTGCTGTTTTAGGCGGAATGGTCAATGTTCGATATGGTATCTATAGAGGGTTAATGACCGGTGGAATAGCCATGGCAGCAAGTAACCTGATGTTTGCACTTATGTCAGTTGTCGGGCCCGATAAAGCCTTATTTGCAGCCACTATTTTTGTAGACGGCTTTACTGCAGCTTGGAGTTCAGTGGCACTGGTTGCATTTATTTCCCTTCTTTGTAACCAAGCGTTTTCTGCTTCTCAATATGCGCTTATGGCGTCTTTGGGCACCTTAAGTCGAACCCTAATGGCATCTGCCAGTGGCTTCTTAGTTGATTGGATGGATGGAAATTGGGCTTTCTTTTTCATACTAACAGCAGTAATGGTTCTGCCAAGCTTGGTCATATTATGGATGATAAAGGATCATATATATGCGTTGGAAAAACGTGACCTGCGCTGATGTCAATTCGCCACATTGGCAGAACCAACATCTTAAATCTTATCAAACTAGGAACGCTGTCAGTTGGTTAATATTTACTAACCCGATTCCGTCCCTCTTTTTTAGATGTGTATAAAGCTTGGTCGGCTTTTTCTAACCAAGCCATATGATCTTGATAAGTAACTCGGAATTCAGCGATGCCAATACTCACACTAAAGGGAATTTCATTGCCCTCGTAAACCGGCAATAAGTTTTCGCAACTAGTGCGGATCCGCTCGGCAACAATCATAGAATTTTCGGCATTGGTTTCTGGTAGTAGCACCGCAAACTCCTCTCCTCCATAACGCCCAGCAAGATCAGTTTCTCGGATGGATTGTTGCACAACCTTAGCCAAGGTTTTTATAATATAATCACCTGCCGGGTGACCATAGGTATCGTTGACTTTTTTAAAGTGATCGATGTCTAACATCAGTACTGATGCCGGGGAGCCATTACGTACAATCCGCTTGTGCTCCAGTGAAAACTGTTCTTCCCAATAGCGCCGATTAAATACGCCTGTCAATCCGTCAACACGGCTAATCTGTTCTAATTGCTGATTAAGAGATTCGATGCCTTTTTTGTTTAATGCTTCATCAGTAACATCGTAAACAACGATACAAATCTGCTCTACCCTTCCTTCTAACGAGGTCAGTGGAAATATGGTGACATTTTGATACATGAAGTCTGAAGCAGAGGTAATTGGGCGACTGGTTTCAAATTTAAACAAGAATGGTCGTTGTTCCCAAATAATAAATGCTGAACTCTTGAGCCTCAGTACCGGCTCTGTTTTGACTAAGAACCATTCTTTATCTATTTCAGGAAAAAATTCAAAAAGGTTTTTGTACTTGATTTGACTAGGTAAAATACCGCTGTTATTTTCCATGAACTGATTCCACACCAGCACATTAAAGTCACGGTCAAGTACGGTGATTCCCACTTCAATTGAGCCAAGCAAATCAAACTGCCAATGTAGTGCATTTATGTCAGAGAAGTCATCACTCATTAGTTATTAGTTACCTTCTACCAGTTTTTCAAACATTAGGTCGATTGATTTATCTGGAAACAGTAAGAGTAAATCAAAGTGAATAGATTTAGCTTTAATGGCATATGCAATTTCTATAGCAAGCACCCTATTCCATCTAGACACATTATTTTGTAACAGCTCATCCAAACCACAATGTTGTCCTAACACTATGGGATGATTATGGGTAAAAGTCACATTCAACTGGTCTGATAAAGCCCTCAAACATGCACTTACCACAATATTGGCGACATCCATCAATGCTTCTAATTCCATGGATTCATCAAGCTTAGCTTTCTTGTAATTTAGCAAATCCACCATATTTGCAAAATTACCATCATTAAAAATCAGTATAGCTTCGCCATTGATGCCGGCACTAATGAACCCCTGAGAAATGGCCGACACACTGTCATTATTGTTAATTTCAGCCATTGCCATGTGCAATTCTGTGGTTTCAATCAAATTGACATTGGGTATGGGTAAATCGATAAATATATTCAGCAACTGTGCTAACTTTTCACCGGCTTGTCCCATAGCAACATTGGCCATTTCACGATAAACGTCCAGTTTTTCCGCTACAGAAAATTGCTGTGTTTTCAATAGGCGTGTTGGAGCACTTGGGGTGGTGCCGTGGTGGCTGGTAGTATCTGGGCGTAAATCACTTCCTGAATAAATACCGTATTGGGTTAAAATCGCTGCCAGCTTTTGACTATCTACCGGCTTTCTAATGAAATCCAACGCTCCCATTTGTTGCATTCGAGAGCGCGCTTGTTGTTGAACATCACCTGACACCACAATCACTAAAGAGGGTAAGTCCTGCTCTTTAATCACCTGCATGGTCTGATAACCGTCCATAACCGGCATATTTAGATCTAAGAAGACCAAATCAGCTTTACCCGCTTTGATCATCTTAATCGCTTGCTCGCCGTTTTCGGCAAAACTGATACTGACATCCCAACCGCGCGGTAAAGCGCGCGCCATTTGCTTGCGAGCGAAACCAGAGTCGTCACAAATGAGTATTTTAGTAGACACGCAAAAAACTCATTAGATGGCGACCGGTGCTTTGATATGTGGATAACATTGATAGTCGATTAATTCGAAATCATCAATCGTAAAATCGAACAAACTTTTGATGTTTGGATTCAGCTTCATTTTCGGCAATGGCAAAGGCTCTCTACTTAACTGTAATTCAGCTTGTTGCAGATGATTAGTATAAAGGTGAGCATCGCCAAAAGTATGGATGAAATCACCTAATTCTAAATCGCACACCTGTGCAACCATCATGGTTAATAAAGCATAACTAGCAATATTAAAAGGAACGCCCAGAAAAATATCACCGCTGCGTTGATAAAGCTGACAGGACAACTTGTTATCAATGACGTAAAACTGAAACATAGTATGGCATGGCGGAAGCGCCTGTTTACCTTGTTTGGCGTTCTCTTTAGGAGATAATTTGCTATCTGGCAATACCGTGGGGTTCCAAGCACTTAACAATAACCGACGAGAATCAGGATTATTTTTTATTTGTTCAAGCAGGTCGCTAAGTTGATCAACTACTTTGCCATCTGTGCCTTGCCAACTGCGCCATTGTTTCCCATATACTGGGCCAAGCTCACCTTCATCCGTGGCCCATTCATCCCAGATGCTAACACCGTTATCCTTTAGATAGGCGATATTGGTTTCACCTTTTATAAACCACAATAATTCGTGGATTATCGAGCGCATATGACATTTTTTTGTGGTGATTAATGGAAAACCTTCGGCCAGATTAAAGCGCATTTGATGGCCGAAGATACTTAATGTGCCAGTACCGGTACGATCTTCTTTTTTGCTGCCATTTTCTAAAACATGGCGCATTAATGATAAATATTGCTGCATTTAAACTTTCTTACCTTTCTTTTGATTAGTGCTTTGAGGTTGGTATATTTTGTTTTGTTTGTAAGCCCAAACAATCATTAATACGCCGGCAATTATCATCGGCAATGACAACATTTGACCACGGCTGAGGAAACCTAAATATAAGTCTAAATGGCCATCCCATTGACGGAAAAACTCCACAAAGAATCTGAAACAACCGTAACCTAATAAGAATATGCCACTAACAGCACCGATTGGGCGCGGCTTTTTAGAATATAACCACAAAATAATAAACAACAAAACCCCTTCAAGCGCAAATTCATAAAGTTGCGAAGGGTGACGAGGTTCACTGCCCGCATTCGGAAAAATGATAGCCCAAGGCACGTCTGTCGTGCGTCCCCAAAGTTCAGAATTAATGAAATTGCCTATGCGCCCAGCGCCCAGGCCGATGGGGACTAGCGGAGCGATAAAATCCCCCACCACTAAAAATGGCACTTTTAAGCGTCGAGCACTGAGCCATAATGCCGTTAAAACGCCAAGTAGTCCGCCATGAAACGACATCCCACCTTCATTAATTTTAAACAGATACAGAGGGTTATCAATAAACAAAGCAAACTGATAAAACATCACGTAGCCAACGCGACCACCAATAATAACCCCTAAAAATCCCCAAAATAACATATCGCTAAGCTGTTCTTTGCTCCAGCCTGTGCGAGCAAGGCGACGATTAGCTAACCACCAAGCTGCAACAAAACCGACCAAATACATCATTCCATACCACTTGGGACTCAGGAAACCCAAATTAAAAATAGCAGGATCAATTTCAGGGAGGGTGTAATAACTTTGCGACATAATTTCAATTATCCTAAAAACATTTGCAGGCTAACTATGACCAAGAATGCCGCAAATATTTGTTTTAAACGTTGTGTATTTAAACGGTGGCTAATTTTAGCCCCCAATTGAGCGGTAAATATTGATGTCATAACAATGCCCAATACCGCAGGTAAATAAATATAACCAAATGAAGCTGATGGTAGATCTTGCACTTCCCAACCAGCCAAGACAAAACTAAAAGAACCAAATATCGCAATGACCATTCCACAAAAAGCTGCACAACCAATGGCTTGTTTAATATCAATTCGAAACCAAACCAAAGCAGGAACCATGATTGCTCCGCCGCCAATGCCCATAAACGCGGAAATAATCCCAGTCACACAACCAATAGTGATTAACATCGGCTTTGAAATTGCGCTTTTGACACTTTTCGGCTTTAAAAAAATCATTTGCAAGGCAATAAATAGGACCATAAAAGCAAAGATTAGTTTTAGACTTTCGGCTGGTATTCGCACCGCTATCTGAGGACCAGCCAAAGCGCCGAGAATGATACCAAGTGCACACCAGATGACAATGTTTGAGTTGATATGACGCAACCTAAAATGGGATAGAGTGGAGGATAACCCCGTTAGAATGATGGTCGATAAGGAAGTCGCTATGGCCATCGGCAATGCATGTAACAAGGGCAAGCCCAACTGTCGTTCAAATACATACATCAATACAGGTACAATAATCAGCCCGCCGCCGATTCCTAGTAAACCGGCTAGAAAACCAACAACCGCTCCAAGCGCTAAATAAACGGCAAAAAGTGTAGGTATCTCAAACAATTAAATACCTGCTCGAACTAAACCGCCTAACCCGATTGACTCAAGATATTGATTAATCTGTTCACGTACTTCCAAAGGGTCGTCGCAAGCAAGAACACTTTGTAATAATATTTTAGATTGTTTTACGGTGACGCTTCTAACAACCCATTTAATCTTCAACAAGTTGTGACTATTCATACTGAATTTATTGTAGCCCATGGCTAACAATAAAATAATACCACCTGGTTCGCCGGCTAATTCGCCGCAAACAGTAATAGGCACATTATGCTCATTGGCCTGCTCTACTATGCTCAACAGCGCTGCCAGTACTGCTGGATGGTAACTGTCGTATAATCCTGAAACACGGGCGTTATTGCGATCTACAGCAAGTAGATACTGAGTCAAATCATTGCTACCAACTGAGAAAAAATCGACTTTTTTAGCCAATTGTGGAATTTGATAAATAACTGCAGGGACTTCCAGCATCACCCCAATTTTAGGCATCTCTAATACAGTACCAGTGTCTAAAATTTCTTCTGATACTTCATGGTAAGCTTGCTTGATTAAGCGTTTAGATTCGTTAACTTCTGAAACGGACGTGACCATTGGTAACATGATTTGCAGGTTACCCAAGCCAATATTTGCGCGCAGCATAGCGCGTATCTGAACCAGAAAAATTTCCGGATGATCAAGGGTCAGTCTAACTCCACGCCAGCCCAAAAATGGATTTTCTTCACTGATCGGGAAATAGGGCAGAGGCTTATCTCCCCCAACATCCAAGGTACGCATAGTAATGGGTTTATCTGGAGCAGATTCGAGCATTTCCCGGTATAAGGTCATCTGCTCTTGTTCAGACGGAAAACGCTCTCGCAACATAAAAGGCACTTCGGTGCGATACAGGCCAACTCCTTCACCATAAGTGAAATTGGTGTTCTCCATCTCCGCCGAAAGACCAGCGTTGATAAACAGAGATACAGGGTAGTTATCCTCAGTAACACAGGGAAGATGAGCTTTCTCCAGAATACGGTCAGAGAGTTCTTGCTCTTCGTTAACCAATATATTGAATTCTTGTCGAACACTTTCTGAGGGCGAAACGATGACTTCACCAGAGTAACCGTCGACCAACAATTTTTTACCATCGAGTAAAGAAAGTGGCGCATCAGATAACCCCATCACCGCAGGTAAACCCATTGCTCGAGCCAAAATAGCGGCGTGAGAGTTGCTAGAACCTCGCACAGATATAATGCCGCATAACTTCATTGTAGAAAATTCAGCAAGCATAGGCGCGGTAACTTCATCAGCAACCAAAATCGCATTTTGATTGACATCCAGTGGTCGCTGATCTGGGCTGTCACCTCCCAATATATTAGCCAATATACGGTTGGAAAGATCTTCAATATCAACAGCTCGCTCTTGCATGTAAGGATCGCTCATGTTGCGAAACTGTTGAATGTAATTTTCAATGATATATTTTAGTGAACTGGCAGCATCCCAGCCGTCTTTAATCCGTGCTTCTACCTCATGACCAAGACTATTGGCGTCTAAAAGGTGACTGTAAATTTGGAAAATAGCCTGAACATCACTGGGGACTTGTCCCTCAATCCGTGAAGATAGCTCCTCGACTTGGCTACGTGTAACATTCACCGCCTCACGATAGCGAGCGATTTCTAGCTCTTTGTTGTCTGATCGTTTGGCAACATGACTGGACAGACTGACTTTAAAGTGAGGTACAAAACCAATCCCCATTCCCAAGCCGGCAGAGCCAGGCACACCGGATATTTTTCGTTGCCATTTATCTCGATTATTGTCGTCCATAAAAGACAGAAAACCACGGGTTTCTGCATGCACGATTTCTAACGCAATTTGCGTAGAAAGGGTAACTAAAAAGGCTTCTTCATCTTCACTGAAACGGCGTTTCTTTTTCTGTTGTAACGTAAGAACACCCAAGACTTTTCGTTGATGTATTATGGGAGTTCCAAGAAACGCGTGATATTTTTCTTCTTTGACTTCGGGATAGTGTTTGAAGCGCGGGTGCGACTGAGCATCAAGAATATTTAACGGCTCTTCACGTTGACCGATTAAACCAATCAAGCCCTCGGAAAAGCCAATTGCCACTTTACCGACAGCCGCAGAATCGAGACCATCAGTTGCCATCAGCATAAAATGTTGTTTTTCGTAGTTAGCAAGGTAAACCGAGCAAGAGTCCACGCCAATAGCTTCTTTAATGCTGCTAGTCAGGTGCTTCAGCGCCTCCTCCAGTACGGGGATTTTACTGACTTCCTGAACTATCCGTTTTAAGCTAGTTATCATGGGCCTTTTAAAACTATCTCCGTCGCCTTCGGTTGCGTTGAGGCTGCGTGTTTTTGCTGTAAATAGGCATCGCAAAAGACACAAACTCTTTCATTACTCGTCGATACACATCTCGTTTAAATGAAACAACGTTTCTTACTGGATACCAAAAACTAACCCAACGCCAATCATCAAATTCAGGATGCCCTGAACTTAACACATCGACATCTGATTCTTTGCACTCTAATTGCAACAAAAACCATTTCTGTTTTTGCCCGATGCAAACTGGATTAGTACCTTGCCTAATCAGCCTCTTGGGTAATTTATATCTAACCCAATTTTTGGTAACTCCGAGTATTTTTACGTTTTCTGGTTTTAGTCCAACTTCCTCATTTAACTCTCGATACATAGCCTGTTCAGCAGTTTCACCTTGATCTATTCCGCCTTGTGGAAACTGCCATGAATGTTGTCCATAGCGTTTTGCCCAAAATACTTGCCCCATTCTATTGCAAATCACTATACCGACATTCGCGCGGAATCCTTCGGCATCAATCACTTTGACTCCCGGGGGGATTGATTTCTTTAATATTTTGCCATTCTTCCATAAACTAAGGGTCAAGCAAAGAAATATCATCGCCAACTATGTTAAGTGGTAATAAATAATATTGAGGTAAGGTTCATCTTGATCACACCAGCTACCGCCCCACCAGACACAATCGAAGAACTCGTTTCTCGCGCTCAAGCACTAGCGGGCCTGACTTTAGGAGAGTTAGCTAAGTACGCGAATGTTCAAGTACCAGCCAATTTCAAACGTGATAAAGGTTGGACTGGACAGTTATTAGAACTATTTTTGGGGGCACACGCTGGTTCCAATCCTGAGCAAGATTTTCCGGATTTAGGGGTAGAGTTAAAAACCTTACCCATAGATTCAATGGGAATGCCCCTAGAAACTACCTATGTTTGTTTTGCGCATTTGCTAAATGTTTCCGGTATTACTTGGGAAACCAGCAACGTAAGAAATAAGCTTAATTGTGTTTTATGGGTGCCTGTCGAAGGCAGTCGAGAGTTAATGCCCGCAGAACGAAGAGTAGCCTCCCCAGTTCTTTGGCAACCAAGCCTCGCTCAATTAGACTTGCTTAAGCAAGATTGGGAAGAATTAATGGATATGATTGTATTAGGTGAGGTGGAAAACATCACTGCAAAACATGGACAGGCATTACAAATTCGCCCCAAAGCTGCAGATGGAAAAGCGCTAACAGAAGCAGTAGGCGCCCAAGGAACAATAATAAGAACCCGGCCAAGAGGCTTTTATTTGCGTAAACAGTTCACCCACCAAATATTAATAAACGCGTTTTCAGACATAGACTGAAAAAGCGATAACGATATTTTGATTCCCTCAAAAAAGTGTCCGTTTTTTTACACAAACAGTGAAAATAACTGACAATTCAAAAAATTAATAACCGGTTTGTATATCAGCAGTCTGTTTCTCCAGTATCAGTTCCGCAAGTACATTCGCTTTTTCGGCGATGAATCCGTTTCAGTGTTTAGTCTTAAAATAAGAGCCATACTATTCCAAGACCAGTCACTCATTTAGCTGCCAGTTTCTCCAAACTAAGGCTGCATGGTCTGCATACTTAGTTTGTGCTACAACAACTGAAATAGTTGTTTAGGATGTCATTAGCAACAATGCCTGCCTTAATAACCGCTTATTTACCAATTGGAGAATGAACTTAGCCAGCTTGAATCCCTGTCGCTTAACTGACTAAGTCGCAATCCAGTCTCCTTGCCAATCTTTATAAACCGGGGTATATCCGTTGTTTTTTATAGTCTCGGCAACTTCCCTTACCGAGCGTTCATCGCTGATATCAAACTGTTCTAATTGATCCGCTGGTTTCCCATAACCACCGGGCGCAGTAGAACTACCGGCACTCATATGGGTAATGCCCAGTGGCATGAGATTATTTCGAAATTGCTTTGTTTCACGGGTGGATAAGCTGATTTCTAAAGTTTCACTGAATAATCTAAATGCACAGACTAATTGAACTAGTCCTGTGTCGGATATTGGCATTTTAGCCTCAATTCCCCCCGTACAAGGTCGTAACCGTGGCAATGAAATACTATATTTACTGCGCCAATAGCGGTTTTCTAGATAAGCTAGATGATGCCCCATTAGTAGTGCGTCGACACGCCAGTCGTCTAAGCCTAACAACACCCCTAAGCCAATTTTATCCACATTCCCCTGAGCGACTCTATCCGGACTGTCTAAACGGTACAAAAAATCCGACTTTTTGCCTCGAGTATGATGTTTTGCGTAGGTAACGGGGTGATAGGTTTCTTGGTACAGCAAGACTCCATCTAATCCTAGGCCAACTAGTTGTTTGTATTGCTCGGTTTGCAAAGGTTGCACTTCTATTGAGACATGGCTGAATTGACTTTTACATTGAGGTAATACCTGCGCGAAATAGTCTATGCCTACTTTACTTTCATGCTCTCCTGTAACCAACAATAGAGAATCGAAACCGCGATCTTTAAGAATATTGATTTCTTGCGCTATCTCTTGGGTAGATAACACTTTTCGTTTGATTTTATTGCTTAGGGTAAAACCACAGTAATCGCATTCATTTGCACACAAGTTAGACAGATACATGGGCGCAAACAGCTGAATATTATGACCAAAGCGTTGTAAGGTAATTGCTTTGGCTTGCTGCGCCATTTGTTCCAGATAGGGAGTGGCTGCTGGCGACAATAACACCATTAAAGCATGAAGATTTCCCCTTGGATGTTGCAATGCTCGCTCAACATCTCTGGTGGTGGCGCTATGTAACGCCAGTTGTAAGGCGGTTAAATCTAATTGTTTATATATATCAACAAAGCTCATTTAAAAACCCCGTTAATGGACTGGTGTGGCTGGCTTGGTTCGAAACCCGTGCTAACCCCGCATGATAAGTTTTGCGTCCAGTGATAACGGCGTGACGAAAACACTGGGCGATAGTGACAGGTTGTTGGCTTGAAGCAATCGCGGTATTAACTAATACGGCATCGGCGCCCATTTCCATTGCCGCAGTGGCATCTGAAGGACTACCTAGGCCTGCATCGATGACTACAGGTACTTTAGCTTGTTCAATAATGATCTGTAAGAATGCTTTGGTCAGTAAACCTTGATTACTACCAATGGGACTTGCTAGTGGCATTACAGCTGCACAACCAACTTCCTCTAGACGCCGACACAACACGGGGTCTGCGTGTACGTAAGGCATCACAACAAACCCCTGTTTCACCAAGGTTTCTGCGGCTTTTAAGGTTTCTATGGGATCGGGCATTAAATATTTGGGATCTGGGTGAATTTCCAATTTTATCCAGTGGGTGTGTAAGACCTCACGGGCAAGTTGAGCGGCAAAAATAGCTTCTTGTGCATTTCTGGCCCCTGATGTATTGGGTAATAACTTCACTCCCATCTTTGTTAAGGGTTCTATTAGATTGTCGGTGCCATGTTTTAAATCAATACGTTTCATCGCCAGAGTGACTAACTCTGTTCCTGATGCGTGCAATGCATCTAACATCACCTGACTACTGGAAAATTTTCCGGTGCCACTAAATAAACGCGAAGAAAAACGCTGTCCTGCTATTGTTAACATTCCTCAGCCTCCCGCCACAGCGCTAAATATTTCAATGTGATCATTTTCATGACAGATAGTTATCTGCCACTGGCTTTGCGGCACCAAATGTTGATTGTGAACTGCCGCAATGTTGTCTAATTTAGCAGCAAGTGATGGCATACCAAGCTCTAAAACCTGTTGTAAATTACTATTTTTTTCGACCTGTAAAGGGCGTTCATTTAGATAAAGGTTGATCATAAGGTTACCTCGCATTGAGTGGTTTGAAGCGGCGGGGAAAGTTGATTTTGTGGGCGCTTAGGCCAATGTCCACAGGTTTTACAATGTGGATCTCGGTGACGAATTAGCTGACGCCAGCTTAGTTGTAAGCCATCAAAAATGTGCATATATTTAAGCTCTGTATCAAGCTTTAACATATGTTTGATAGTCGCCAGCGCCTGCATACTGGCCATGATGCCAACACTAGGACCAAGTACCCCTAAATTAGCACAGCCTTGGGTGCTTGAATTGCTGGTGAAAAAGCAGTTGTAACAGCCTCTTTGAGGGGCGACTTGGCCATCAATCACCAATAGTTGACCGGAAAAAACTGCTACTGATGCGCTAATCAACGGGATAAAGTGAGCTGCACACCAAGCATTAATTAATTGCCGCGTGGGCATGTTGTCTGAACAATCAAGTATGCTTAACTGACCAGTTTGGTGGGCTTGTTGCAGGTCAACATTGTTATGCAATAAATGCTGAGCAAAGGTTTGGGTAAACTTTTGACAGTAATAACGTACTTGTGTATCACGATTCATTGCGGTGATTTTTTCAGCCGCACAAATGACTTTATGTGTGCCAATGGAGCTCGCATCAAACAGAATTTGTCTAGGCAGGTTCGACAATTCAACCACATCGTCATCAATGAGGTAAAGATGCCTGATTCCCGCAGCACTTAATTGCTGGCTGACATGACAGCCTAGTCCCCCCATACCCACCACGATAACATGTTGATTGAGCAAATTCTGCTGACCATGCTCGCCAACTTGAGACAATAATATTTGTCGGTAATATTGAATAAACTGATTGTCGCTCAAGGTATCAGTCGTATCTTTGTTTGTGCTGACGTTTATGTTTTTGTTTGTCATCACATTGCCTGCCATATTTGTTGTAGTTTTTGCCAGCTTTTTCCTGGCTCACTTGCTTTTTCGATGGCACGCACAACGGCGACGTCGGCCACTTGAGTTTGTTTTAATGCACAAAGGTTAGTGTGATCTATGCCACCAATGGCGACAAGGGGCATGCGATCACCCATCAAGGTGCAATACTTTTCAAGTTTATTCAGTCCTTGAGGTTGAGAAGGCATTGATTTGGTTGGCGTGCTAAAGATATGGCCGATGGCCAAATAACTGGGCGACATTTGTTGCGCCAGCAACAATTCAAAATATCCATGGGAGGACAATCCCAATGCTAAACCGGCCTCTGCGATTTGCGACAAGTCTGCTTGCAATAAATCTTCTTGGCCCAAATGCACGCCAAATGCCCCATGTTTAATCGCCAATTGCCAATGGTCATTAATAAATACCTGCGCTTGATATTGCCGACCTAACGCAACTGCCGCTTGTATGGCCTGTTCAAGTTGCTGTTCAGAGTAAACAACACTAGATGAGTTTTTCAAACGTAATTGCACGGTCCGTGCCCCGCCTTTTAATACGTCTTTGAGTATATTTATGGACTGGGTCACTGGATAGACCTGCAAGGGCTGCTGGACGTTGGCAAAACTAAGCTCATTGGCTTGGTTTATGTTTGGATATTTAGGCACAATGATCTTGGCAAAGTGCTCCAGATTTTGCGGCCAGCCTTTACGCGCTAAAACTCCCGGTCCTTTGCCTACCGGGTATGCATAGGTTAGTCCTTGATGCACATATGCTTTGGCAACCACAATCGCATCTAATAATGGATAGCCAACGGCCATGGCCGTGGCTATGGCGCTGGATAAGGTACAGCCGGTGCCGTGATTATGTTGGGTTACGACACGAGGGCTACTAAAGCCAATTCGCTGATGTTGGTGCTCAGGTGAGGTAAATGGAATCGCTTTAGCCGCTAACCAATCAATTGCACTGCCGTGATCTAAAGCGCTACTGTACAAAGCACTTTCTTTTGTTGCACTGATTGCTAAAGCGGCGTTATGTGACTCACTATTTCGAACGTCTCCACCGGTGTACAGTATGTTACAGCCAAGAAAGTTGGCGAGATTGTCGAGATTTGTTAGTTCCTCCTGTTGAGCGTGATTAGGTAACTGGCTTAGTTCCAGTAATACGCCTAACTCATATCGATTAGGGGTTATCAGAGTAACGTATTTTGCCAGTTGCAAATAAGCGGAGTACGAACTTGGTTGCTTATACCTTGATAAAGTTTGACCGCTAGTAGATACCATCACAGGATCCCAAATCACTGGAATTTGCAAATTATTGGTTTGTTCATAGGATGCCAACTTGCTGGCAAGCCATTCACTGATACATCGAATTTGCTCAGCGTTGGCTAACATACCAATCTTAATTGCCGCCGGAGGAATATCTTCCAATAAGCAATCCAGTTGCTTTATGAGCATGGCTGTTTGGGTAGCGGTGATCCCTTGAACGTGTTGTGAGTTTTGAGCGGTGATGGCACTCACAACTGTGCATGCATGCCCTCCCAAGTCGTTAATGGTTAGACTATCAGCCTGAATGCCAGCGCCACCGCCACTATCTGAGCCAGCAATAGACCAAACAATGGGGCGAGTAGTAGACTGCAACTTATTCGAGTCGATGTTCGTGCTTACATTGCTCGTGCTTACATAAACACCCATGATTTATTCAGACTCCCGAACGGTTTGTTCATTGATGGGGGTATAGACCTGAGCACCTTGGGCTTTAAATTCTTTCGATTTTTGAAGCATTGCAGATGCTATTTCCTGCGGACTCAATCCAGCTTTGCTCAATTGCAAACGTGAGGCATCTTGCTCTATCTGAACTTGTTGTTTGGCGGCATATTCGCGCACGTCTTGAGTAATTTTCATGGAGCAGAATTTAGGCCCGCACATGGAACAAAAATGTGCCACCTTGGCAGACTCTTGGGGTAAGCTTTCGTCGTGATAACGTCTTGCAGTATCGGGATCTAAACCAAGGTTGTATTGGTCTTCCCAACGGAATTCGAAACGAGCTTTCGATAGCGCATTGTCGCGGATCTGTGCGCCTAAGTGGCCCTTGGCCACATCAGCCGCATGAGCAGCAATTTTATAGGCAATCAAACCCTGTTTAACATCTTCCTTATTGGGTAACCCTAAATGCTCTTTAGGAGTGACATAACACAACATGGCCACCCCATACCAACCTATCATCGCTGCGCCAATGCCAGAGGTAAAGTGATCGTAGCCTGGAGCTATGTCGGTTGTTTGCGGGCCAAGGGTATAAAAAGGCGCTTCGCTACAAATTTGCAATTGTTTGTCCATGTTCTGTTTGATCAATTGCATTGGAATGTGGCCTGGGCCTTCAACTATGGTTTGCACGTCATATTGCCAAGCTATTTTGACTAACTCTCCTAAGGTTTCTAACTCGGAAAATTGTGCTTCATCGTTAGCATCGGCGATACACCCAGGGCGCATACCATCGCCTAATGACAGAGAGACATCATAGGCGGCGCATATTTCGCAGATTTCCTGAAAATGCTCATATAAAAAGCTTTCTTGGTGATGGAATAAACACCATTTCGCCATAATCGAACCGCCCCGTGACACTATGCCCGTCAAGCGCTTCGCGGTCATTGGTACGTAACGCAGCAATACCCCAGCGTGGATAGTAAAGTAGTCTACTCCTTGCTCAGCCTGTTCTATCAATGTGTCACGGAAGACTTCCCATGTGAGGTCTTCGGCCACGCCATTTACTTTTTCCAGCGCTTGGTAAATAGGAACTGTGCCAATAGGGACAGGGGAATTACGAATAATCCATTCACGGGTTTCGTGGATATAGCGTCCCGTGGATAAGTCCATTACTGTGTCAGCTCCCCAGCGTGTTGACCAAACTAATTTTTCAACTTCTTCTTCGATGGAAGAAGTAACCGCAGAGTTTCCAATATTGGCATTCACTTTAACTAAAAAATTACGTCCAATGATCATAGGTTCGGATTCAGGATGGTTAATATTGGCTGGGATAATGGCACGTCCTCGTGCTACTTCTTGGCGCACAAATTCTGCGGTGATAGGTTGTCCCACTAGAGCACCGAAGGCATTACCTTGGGCTTTTTGACGCAAAACAGGGTCTGTTACATCTTCTCTGGCCATATTTTCACGGATTGCAATATATTCCATTTCTGGAGTAATGATTCCCGCTTTGGCATAGTGCATTTGAGTTACACGTTTGCCAGATTTGGCTTTTAATGGTTTCACTGAGCGGTTGAACCTCAAGTGCTCGAAACCATCGTCGGCGATGCGCTCTTGACTGAACTCAGAGCTGACTTGCTTTAACTGTTCAACGTCTTGCCGTTGCAGGATCCAGTCGCGACGCAGTTTGTTTAAACCTTGGTGTAAATTGATTTGAGCCTTAGGATCCGAATAGGGCCCTGTGCAGTCATACACCAGAATATCCGGATTTTGTTGGGTGATAGGGGCCTCTTTACTACCACCTAAAATCGTATCTGTTTGTGTTATTGCGCGCATACCCACACGAATATCGTGTTGCTTGCCTGATAAATATATTTTGTTCGAATTGGGGTAGGAAAAAGGTGTAAAGTTATCTATAAATTGTTTCGCATTAGCGCGAGTTTGACGACGATTTGACATTAGCAATCTCTCATATTGTTAAAAAATGAAGTTGCTTGTCTGGAGAGGTTTGGTGTTGAAAAGCGCCAATTATCTTAATAAGGGCAGATTGCGTCTAACAACCTAGAATAGCCCCCCAATTGGCAAAATAAGCGGTAAGATTAAGCCGCAATAAAAGCGCCTTAATGGTTACAGCGTTACGCTTGTTTCCTTCGCGGGTACTAGCCCGATCAGGTTCAACGGATCCCGAATAAACGGTCTCAGCCCACACAACTTAGTCAACTAAATCGTGCTAGCACTCCGACAAGAGTGCAGTAATATAAACACATTCATTTGATTTAACAAGTAGAACCAGCGAGTAATAAACTTCCCTTCCAAAAACAACGGCGAAGTTAGGGTTACGCTGTGTGAGCCGTCCTAAATACTGTTGACACTTTTCGAATTGGTTTGGGACAGTGCAATGAAATTCCCGTTAAGACTACTCGAGGTGACTATTTCCGCGGTTTTAAATTGGCGGTTGTCGACCAAATGGGAAAGGCGAATTATTACTCTACAAACCACAAAATCTCGAGCAAGCAAAGGTTATGCTGGCTGAACTTGTTGAGACATAGCATAGTCGACGACGACACTTGGCCGTTAAATACAAAACGCCCGATGAAATTCACCGGGCGTTTCAAATGAAATAAGAATCAACCTATTTCAGGACTAGTCACTTAATTATACAATTATTGAGGCGTTCTCAATACCATCAAACGTAGCTCTGTCATGTCTTCAATAGCAAAGCGAATACCTTCACGACCTAATCCAGACTCTTTAACACCACCATATGGCATGTTGTCTACTCGCCAGCTTGGAACATCACCAATTACGACACCACCAACATCTAACACATCCCATGCTTTATGCGCTTTATAGATATCTCGCGTGAAAACACCCGCTTGCAGGCCAAATTGGCTATTGTTAATTTCTTCTAGAGCATCGTCATAATCACTAAAAGGAGCGATAATTGACACTGGGCCAAAGGCTTCATCAGCGCTAATGCTGGCATCGCTTGGTACGTTTTCTAAGACAGTTGCCTGCAGCATAGCTCCGTCACGTTTGCCACCACATAATACACTAGCACCTTTAGATTTGGCTTCGGCAATCCAATCATCAAGACGAGTTGCTTCAGATTCTGAAATCATAGGGCCGATAAATGTATCTTCACTTAGCGGATCGCCATGCACCAAATTCGCGACTTTTTCGACGTAACGCTTTTTAAAATCAGCATAAATAGATTCATGCACTAATACTCGCTGCACACTAATACAACTTTGACCAGACTGGTAATAAGCTCCAAATACAATGCGTTCAATGGCATCATCTAAATCAGTATCATGATCAACAATACAACCAGCGTTACCACCTAGTTCAAGTATTACCGGCTTCTTGCCTGCGCGAGCTTTAAGATCCCAACCCACATCAGGAGAACCGGTGAAACTAAGTAACTTAAATCTGTCATCGGTTGTAAACAGATCAGCTCCGTCACGACTACAAGGCAAGATTGAAAACGCACCTTCTGGCAAATCAGTTTCAGCCAAGATTTCGCCAATAATCAATGCACCTAATGGCGTGCGACTTGCTGGTTTCAACACAAAAGCACAACCAACAGCCAATGCAGGAGCAACTTTGTGAGCCGCTAAATTCAACGGAAAGTTAAACGGGGAAATAAATGAACATGGACCAATCGGAACTTTTTTATACATCCCCTGATAGCCTTTGGCGCGAGGGGTAATTTCCAAATTCATCACTTCGCCACTGATTCTGACGGATTCTTCGGCCGCAATACGGAAAGTATCAATTAAGCGCGTCACTTCGCCTCGAGCATCTTTAATTGGCTTACCGGCTTCAATACACAAAGCATATGCCAGCTCTTCAAAGCGCTCTTCAAAACGTTTTATACAGTGATTTAATATCGCTTGACGCTCGTATGGCTTCATTGCCGTTAACGCAGCTTGGCTTTTATCTGCAGCTTCAATTGCTTGGTCAATCACATCAGCTTTGGCCATTGCCACTGTAGTAGCAGCTTCGCCTGTGTACTTGTTAGTTACAACTAAATCTTGATTGGCATAAACGGCTTTATTCGCTAAATAATAAGGATAAGCTTTTTGTAACATGGTTGTTCCTATAGTTTTTGGCTAAGTTCGCGAATGGTTTTATTTAATGTTTGGTCATTCAAAGAATAGTCAACAGGCACATCAATTAGATGTACAGCTGGCTCAGCTAAACAAGCCTGTACTCTTGGTAACAATTCTTCGGCTGAATCAATCCGCCAGCCTTTGGCACCATAGCTTTGAGCGTATTTAACAAAATCGGGATTACCGTAATCCAAACCAAAATTATCAAACTCCATATGCGCTTGTTTCCATTTGATCATTCCATACGCATCGTCACGTAAAATAATCACCACTATATGCAATTTAAGGCGCACTGCGGTTTCCATTTCTTGACTATTCATCATGAAACCACCATCACCACACACGGTAATAACCGATTTATCGGGGTTTACAATCTTAGCCGCCATAGCTGACGGCAGCCCTGCCCCCATTGTTGCCAAAGCATTATCAAGCAACAATGTATTGGGTAGATAAGCAGGATAGTTCCTAGCAAACCAAATTTTATATACGCCGTTATCGAGGGTCACTATGCCGTCTTTTGGCATTGCGGTACGAATATCTCGTACAAAACGTTCCGGCAATATAGGGAAACGGTCATCATCTTCTGACACTTTACGATGAGCAATGTATGCATCATGAACATCGCTATAAAAATCAAGTTTCCAATTATTGGATGGCGTAATTTTTTGTTTAATTTGCCAAATGCTATTGGCAATATCACCGACCACTTCCAATTGAGGGAAATACACAGGATCAACCGCAGCGGAGGCGAAATTAATATGAATGACTTTTTTGCCATCATTACCCATGAAAAATGGCGGCTTCTCTACCACGTCATGACCGACGTTAATGATCAAATCAGCGCGTGAAATCACTCGGTGTACAAAGTCACCATCGGATAATGCGGTATTGCCCATGAACAATTTACCGCTTTCATCTAAAACCCCTTTCCCCATCTGTGTGGTGATGTAAGGAATACCGGTTTTTTCAACAAACTCTTTGAGCATCTTAGCGGTGAGTTTACGGTTTGCAGCAGCACCAATGAGTAAAACCGGTGACTTAGCTGTCTCTATCATGTTAACCGCACCGTCAATCGACTTATCTTCAGCGATGGGACGTCTTACGGCGCTAGCTTTGATTAATTTTGCGTTGGTTTTTTCAGCGGCAATATCTTCCGGCAATTCAATGTGAACAGCACCAGGACGCTCTTCATGGGCCAATCGAAATGCTTCACGAACTATGGATGGAATGCGATCACCACTCACCACTTGGGTGGTGTATTTGGTTAAAGGACGCATCATATCAACCGCATCTATTACCTGAAAGCGACCTTGTTTACTGGTTTTAATTGGTTTTTGGCCAGTAATCATCAACATCGGCATAGCACCAAGTTGCGCATAAGCTGCTGGTGTCACTAGGTTAGTCGCACCAGGGCCAAGGGTGGATAAACACACACCGACTTTTCCAGTTAAACGGCCATATGTTGCGGCCATGAAGCCTGCACCTTGCTCATGTCTGGTAAGAATTAGTTTGATAGGTGACTTTCTTAAGGATTCTAATAAATCGAGGTTTTCTTCGCCAGGGATACCGAATACGTATTCGACCCCTTCCGCTTCTAATGCTTGTACAAATAAATCTGATGCTTTCATATTTTTCCCATTAGATTATTGGCAAGAACTACTAGTGTAAATCTTTAAAGATAGTCCATCATTCCCATCAAGCTAAATAACAGATATTTTCCAGCCATTCAGATTTAACGCTTTAAGGGTTCGAGATTGTTCAGCATAGCTGATTGATTGTCACTCGAACGACTACTCGTTATTTTGTAGTAGATCTCATTAAATGTTGGTTTTCGTAATTATTCTCAAAAACAAGATTGAGTGTACACACAGAACTGATTGAACTTAAATGTTTAAATGTGATTACTTTAATCGATTAATTATATCAAACGAAAAAAACCACAAAACAGATTGTCAGGCGAGTTACTTTGCGGTCTTAGGTGGATTGACTTTGACAGGTCCTGCACTTTTGTTTTTATCTCGATTGCCCATTAAGCCTATGTATCTAACAAATACATTGCTCAAGTACTTTTCGGAATTAAACCCTAGTCGCTTGGCCACACTAGTCACCTTTTGATCAGTGCGCATAAGCACCTTTTTCGCGTATTCCAATCGATAATGATAGACAAATGCACGAAAATTTCGTTTCAACACGAATCTGGTGGCCAATGCTAAGGCTGCGGGTTCTACTTGTGCTGCGTCTGCAACCTGTTTAATACGAAGTCCTTTGCGTTTATAGGCTTTATGCTGAATGATCGCTTTTTCCGCTTGTTTTAAAGTATGCCTGAGCTGATCCTCAGAGTAGTTCCCTTTATCCATTTGTGAATAGGCAAAAGGTGTGGGAGAGTATTTTCGGTTTTGCACCAGAAGTAATATCAAATACAAACATCCAGTCGCATTTAGCATATTCACTAAGGTTTGCCATTGCACAATGATAGGCAACAAATCAAAGGCGGCTAAGCCGATGACACAAATAGATAAAAATGCGGTAAACATTAATACATAACAGCCGTTGCTGGTAAAACGCATTTCGAAAATATCGATATCAACTACTTGATCTGATAAGTAATAATGATAAGAAGCAAGGTATTCAGCGGCGTGAACCGCAAAACTTAATGTCACGAAGGCGCTGAATAAATAGGTCGCATAGAACGGCCAATTTAGCAATATGTCACCCATCGGCGGCGACTGTAGCATCCCAATTCTGAGCTCCGTTGGTGCTAACCAAAGTGGTAACTGCCCAGCTAAAAGCAGCACTGTGGGTATAAAAAATAGGACATTATTATTGGCAAACTTTGCCAACGTAAGTTGTCGGATACTCAGTACTAAACAGGCAATGATTAACGCCGAAAAGAATGGCGAGGAGCCTACCAAAAAATTAAGTTGAGATTGATATCCTGATAACTTTAACCACTCGTCTAAAAGTAGCAATGGCCACACCAAGATGGCGGTTAAAATTAATTTGGCGTGGGGAAATTGCTCGTAACGAACCCAGACTAAAATAAGCCCAATAAACCAGCCAACTAGCATTGAGCTAATCGCGATTTGATAGAGACTCATATCACCCATTACGTATTCACCAATATGTTTCCATAGACATTGCCACTCCTTTACTTAACTCTATAACGGTCAGAAGACTGTTTTTCTTAACCTCACTCCATTGCAAAAGCTCAGATTTATCTTCCACATCTGAATCCAATAGCTTGGTTTGAAACACATTGAGTTTGCGTAATTCCTGTATGCCCTCCAACACATCGCTCCAAGGATCAAGAAATGGCTGGCGTCGATAGTTATCCAAACACGACCCTAACAGCAAATCAGTGTTTAACGCACTAAGTAACTGTTCATAATGTTGCAGATACTCTTCCATGCTGCCAACTTCGGCGTTGATACCAGCCAATACGCTCTGCCATTTTTGCTGCAAAACTGCCTCTGCATGTTCTTTTAGCGGTTTAGTGTGGGCATCAGATTTTTGTCGCCAAGGACAAGTCACAAGTAGTCGCGATAAACCAAGTTGCAATAACGAATTATCTTGGTGGGTAATTAAATAATGGGGACGAGATAGATTTAGTGTTCCATCTTGTAATCCTCGTAAATAACTGACCAATGCATCATGCTGAGCTAAACGTTTACTATACATTCCGCGTTTTGAACGTAACGCTCGAATACTTTTTAACTGTTCAATCCAAGCCCACTTATTTAACCGCAAGTTAAGCGCTCTGCTGAGATCTTCTATGGCTTTGCATTGGAGCGCTTTGGAATATATGTGCACACAATCTCTGGTTAATCGCAAACCTACGTATATATCAATTAAATCAGTGACTTTTTTGGTTTGCATGTAGCGATATTCAGCTTTTTGCCAGAACGACAACGCGTAGCCTAAGCCTTTAATAAAGCCGCTTTCACAATCATCCGAATCTGATAAAGTGACACTGCTAATTTTTTGAGGTTCTGGCGAAAGAGCATTACGGGCAAGGGTAAAGCCGCGCCCTGCTTTACTTAAATTACACAATTGACTAGGTGCTAAAGTTGCCATTTTTTCTGCGATATCAAATAACACGGCAACATCACCACTTTTCAGTTCCAACTCTATTTCACAAATGTCGGCGCTATTATCGGCAGTGCTTACTGAGCCTTTATCCAACACCAATTCTACATCAGTGCCGTCGGATAACCGCAGTAAATAGGCTTTACGTTTAAAGTCAGTGTGAAAAATCTGGATGATCTTTTCTTGTAGTTCAGCAACTGAAATATCTCGAGGCCAAATACTGGGATCAAATAATTCTAAAGAGGGAGACAATGAATCTATGGAAACATTATATTCAGGGCGCTGATGCAAACCGCCGATACTTTTGCCAGCAGTCTTAACCGTTTGTTCAATACCTTTATCACTACTTCGAACCCGTAACCCTATGCCATTCGCACTTAACAACCATTCAGGAGTATCAAAGTATTGATTAAACAAGGTAAATTCGGACGTTTCAATATTCGCTGAAAACTGTCCCAAGGTCGATAATAAGTCAGATTCGTCAATGCCATCGGGCAATAACAACTTTAATTCAATTTCTTTTTCCATTAAAACACATGTCCAATGAGAGGATAAATTAGCGGGTAATCAATGGCATAAACAATACTCCGAACAACAAACCAAGGCAATCAATCAAACCATGACTTGCCTTTGGGAATACAAGACCATACCATTTGTCTAAATTTATATTTAACATTGATGAATTATGGGCAAGCTTTCAACCACAATTTTTATTATTTTCACGTTGGCAATTAGCAACGTAAGTGCACAGCAAGAACCTAACGACAGCTCTGGTGATATTCGCTATATCACTGACGACCTATCTGCATTTATGCATACCGGTCCGACTAGGAATTACCGTATTCTAGGCTCGATTACAGCCGGTACACGTATTACGGTTTTACAAGAGAATAAAGAGACTGGATTCACCGAAGTGATCGATGATAAACAGCGCACTGGGTGGGTAGAATCTCAGTATGTTAGCAATGAACAAAGCATTCGTGAACTCGTTCCCGGACTGCAACAGAGTGCCAAACAATCTACCTCTCAAATTGCGCAACTTAACAAATCAAATGATTTATTGAGTCAGCAGCTTTCTGATTTAACTAGCCAAAACAAGGTGTTAGTTAAAGACTTAGAAAGTCAAAAGAAAGAAACTCAGAAACTGCAAAGAGAACTAGATATGCTAGATCAAAGTGCCCAAATGAAGTGGTTCACTCGAGGCGGCATTATCGCGTTAGTGAGTATTCTGCTGGGTGTAATCATTGCCTATTTACCGAAAAAGCGTAAACGCAGTGACCAATGGATGTAATTATTTAGTATGAAAAATGCACTCCTCAAACGGAGTGCATTGATGTTTGATCCCAACGCCAATCTTCAGCGTAATATCCTTTTAGTATCGAACCGACGCTTCTTCTTCCAAAGTGGTATAAACACGTCTACATTTTGACTGTATTTACACTCTATCAATCTATACACTCGCCCGATTATTAATCGCTAATCCCTTAACGGAGGTACAGTATGCTTTTTCAAGGTAATTTGGTTACTAGTTGTCCAATTCGACAAAAGATAAGAGATTTTTATCGTATAGACGAAAATTTGGCTGTGGATCATATTCTGCCTGATGCAGAAGTATCTGTCGGAGCCCGCAGTCGGGCTTGGGAACGTGCTCGAAAAATGGTTTTGCGTATACGCCGTGAACAAGAGGGACACGGCGGTGTAGATGCGCTGCTAAATGAATATTCATTGTCGACGGCTGAAGGCGTCGTGCTGATGTGTTTAGCAGAAGCACTATTGCGGGTGCCCGATAAAAAATCACAAGATGCGTTAATCCGTGACAAACTTTCAAAAGGTGCTTGGAGTTCACACTTAGGCACCAGTGATTCGATTTTTGTGAACGCTTCTTCTTGGGGCTTGTTGCTAACGGGCAACATGGTCTCATATACCGATCATCGTAAACGCAACAGCATCGGTCTATTGAAAAAAACCCTTGGAAAAATGGGTGAGCCGGTAATTCGTAAAGCCATGAACATTGCGATGAAGGTAATGGGCAAACAGTTCGTCATGGGTGAAAACATTGATGATGCATTGAAACGGGCAGCCGAAAAAGAACAACAAGGTTATGTGTATTCATATGACATGCTTGGTGAAGGGGCGCGCACCGCTAAGGACGCTCAGGCATATTACGATGCTTATGAAGAAGCTATTCATGCAATTGGTAAAGCTGCCAACAAAAAGGGGCCTAAGCGCAGCCCGGGTATTTCAGTAAAATTATCAGCCATTCATCCTCGTTATGAATTTACCAATCGTGAAGAAGTGTTGGAGGTCATTCCTAAACTTTTAAAACAACTATGTATGTTGTGCAAAGATTATGACATTGGTTTAACGGTAGATGCAGAAGAAGCAGATCGTTTAGATATCTCGTTAGATATCATTGAAAAAGTATTTTCAGATCCAGATTTAGGTGATTGGAGCGGCTTCGGTTTAGCTGTTCAGGCATACCAGAAACGCTCTTTATATGTACTTGATTGGCTCAGAGACTTAACCTTAAAAACGGGTCGCACTATGATGGTACGACTAGTGAAGGGTGCCTATTGGGATACGGAAATAAAAAATGCCCAACAAGCTGGTTTGGAACACTTTCCGGTCTTTACTCGTAAATCATCCACAGATGTTTCATACCACGCCTGTGCAAACCGCTTGTTAGCTTACAAAGACACCATATACCCGCAATTTGCTACGCATAACGCATACACAGCTTCGGTTATTCTAGAACTGGCTGGAGACGATAAAGAAGGTTTCGAGTTCCAATGTCTTCATGGCATGGGCGATAGTTTATATGACCAAATTGTGGTTGAAGAAAAAGTACAATGTCGTGTTTACGCTCCCGTTGGTGAACATGAAGATTTGTTAGCCTATTTAGTCAGAAGACTATTGGAAAATGGGGCTAACTCATCGTTTGTAAACGCCATTGTAGATGACAGCAAACCGGTTGAAGACTTGCTCGAAGATCCGGTTGAAAAAACCCAACGATTAAAATTCAAATATAACCAGCAAATTCTTAAACCGATAGATTTATACGGTGCTGAACGGGCTAATTCGAAAGGCCTAGATTTAACCGATATCAATCATATTGCGCCGCTTAAATTAGCCCTTGATCGTTGGCAGTCAGAAAATTGTGTTGCTCAGCCAGAAGAAAATGAGACCATCCATGTGGTTCGAAATCCAGCCAAGCAAGATGAAGCTATCGGCCACTTGGTGTATGACTCACCTGAGCAAATAAAACATAAGTTGGAATTAGCCGAACGCGCTTTTCAAAAGTGGTCAAACACGCCCGTCGAAACCAGAGCAGAAGTATTAAGACGCACTGCTGACGCACTTGAGCGTAACTCCGATGAATTAATGGCATTATGCTTAAAAGAAGCGGGGAAAATAGCCCAAGACGCCATCGATGAGATTCGTGAAGCCGTTGATTTTTGTCGCTATTATGCAGCAAGAGCTGAAGAGTTATCTGAAGATAATCGACTTAGCCCTCGGGGTGTAGTGCTGTGCATAAGCCCTTGGAACTTCCCGTTAGCCATTTTCTTAGGGCAAGTAGTTGCGGCTTTGGTTACAGGAAATACGGTACTCGCCAAACCTGCAGAACAAACCAGTTTGATCGCCATTCGAGCGGTGGAACTGATGGAAAACGTTGGACTTCCAAAAGGTACATTGCAAACCCTTGTGAATAAAGGTCCGGTTATTGGCGATGTGCTACTCCCTGATTCACGGATTAAAGCAGTGATATTTACCGGCTCAACGCAAACCGGTAGCTTAATCGCCAAAGAACTAGCTAACAGAGGCACTGAACAGGTGCCACTGATTGCAGAAACTGGTGGTCAAAACTGCATGATTGTTGATTCAACAGCGCTGCCAGAACAAGTTATTGATGATGTTATCGCATCTGGATTTCAAAGTGCCGGACAACGCTGTTCCGCATTGCGAGTATTATTTTTACAAGAAGACATTGCCGATACCATTATTGAAATGTTAATTGGTGCCATGCAAGAGCTAAGAGTCGGCGACCCATCCATGCTATCTACGGATATTGGTCCTGTTATTGACCAAAAAGCGCTAAACAGTCTGCAGCAGCATGTTATTGATATGCAAGGAAAAGCGAAGTTACTTTACGACGCACCTTTGCCGGAAGATTGTAAAAACGGTTTCTATTTCACACCTAAATTATATGAAATTGATAACATCGATGTGTTAACCCGAGAAGTGTTTGGTCCTTGTGTGCACATTGTTCGCTTTAAAGAAAAAGACACCCTTAATGTCATTCAACAAATTAATGGAACAGGCTTTGGCTTAACCATGGGCGTGCACTCAAGAATTGATGAAAAGGCCATGGAATTAGGTCGCTTGTCCCGTGCAGGTAATGTGTACATCAACCGCAATATGATTGGTGCGATTGTTGGTGTTCAACCTTTTGGCGGCAGAGGACTGTCCGGCACTGGACCTAAAGCAGGTGGCCCTAATTATCTACCTAGATTGATGATCGAAAAAGCCACTCCGTTGAAGAGTGAAGTCAAAGATGAATTACAAATTCAACAAGTTTTTGAAGCATCAGGGATTGATGAAAGCGGTGCGCTGAAAATAATGAATAATGCCGCAGAGGCAGAATTTGATTGGCGTTCGACTAATCTTACTTCTCGTATTTCTTGGGTTCGACAGCTACTTGCTAAGCTAGCAAGAGTCGATATTCTCGATGATTTGGCTGAAGATTTAGATCAAACTTTAGCGGTTTCTAGAGCTCAACTGATTAAAATTCAAAAAATGCTCAAAGCGCCTACTGAGTTGCCAGGACCAACAGGTGAATCCAATACCCTCTATCTAGAACCAAGAGGAGTGCTGTTATGTTATGCCGATGAGCAGGTAACATTTGAATATTGGGCATTATCTATTGTAACTGCGTTGGCTACAGGTAACGTAGTAATCGCGGTTGTTTCTGATTTGTTTTACGATGAAGCCACCGAATTCGTTAACAAATGGCGTTCAATTGGCGCACCAGAAGCGGTACTTCAGGTAGCTAAATTATCCCATTTGCAAGCGCTATTAGATGCGCCGCAACTTGCCGGTGTGGTAATAGATAGTCAAAGTCATAGCAAGGCGTATTTGGCGCAAAAATTGGCTCAGCGTGAAGGCGCTATTTTACCTGTCATCACTTCTGAGTATTCTGACAATCTTATTCAACGGTTATTAACTGAAAAAACCATTAGTATCGATACCACTGCATCTGGCGGTAACACTAAGCTAATGACCTTAGAAGAGTCAGATGATTAATTTGCTATTTGCGGCATAATTATCACAAAAAACAATGAACCCAAACCTGTGAGCCCTGTCTCACAGGTTTTCTGGGTTATTTTTACTCAGTTATTGCATTTTTAGCTTGGCTGCTATATTCACTCTAGTGACAGCCTAGTTTGTGTGATTGCACTTTCAATCGAAAATTATTATTCATACAAGGAGTTTGCACGTGTTTGTTTTCGCAAAATTATTGAAGGCCTTACATTCAGATGCCGGCCCTTGGTCCCTAGCCTTTGGCATTATGTTAGGAATGATTTTCGGTCTAACCCCACTGATTAAACTGCACAATCTGATCATTTTATTTGTGGTGTTATTTTGTCGAGTCAACCTTTCCACATTTATCCTTTCCTGGGGCGTGTTTTCAGCATTAGCGCTAATACTCGATCCGATGATGATGAACATCGGCGAAGCCATTTTAACCAGCGAAAATTTACAGAGCATATGGACGAGTTTTTATAACACTGGATTTGGCCGGCTAAGTCAGTTCTACAACACCTTGACCATGGGCAGTCTGGCGCTGAGTTTGGCATTATCACCTTTGGTACTTATTGTGAGTCGTATATTAGTCGTCAAATACCGTGAACACTTTTTAGCATGGGTCGAACAATGGCGAATATTACAAATCATCAAAGGTAGCCGTGTGTATCAAATGTATCAGCGCTTTGGAGGTTAATCATGAATAAAATTATTCGTTGGCAAGGACTGGTAGGCTTTATAGCGATAGTAGGCTTAATAAGCGCTATTTTGATTCTTTTTTTAGATACATGGATAAAACTGGCAACGACCATTGGTTTGGAAGAAGTCACAGGTGCAGAAGTGAATATCGAATCTGTATCTCACAGCTTTTCGCCATTTGGGGTTACTTTTGAAAATATACAATTAACCGATCCGAATCAACCTACTCATAACCAAGTTCAAGCAGACAAACTAACCGCACAAATCGAGTTAGCGCCGCTGTTATTAAACAAAATTATCATCGACGATATGACTATCTCTGGAGTGGCTTTTAGTCAACCAAGAGAAACTGAAGGTAGTGTTTATAACGTTTCACGTATTGAAGCGGGAGCCAAATCGATTGTTGATCCGCAAAATATTCCCAGTGTCGACGAAATATTAGCCCGTTCACCTTTGAAAACAGACAAAGCCATAGAAGAAGTTCAGAACTCATACGCTCTACACAGTGAAAACGTAAAAGCAAAATATGCTGAACTTCCTAGTAAAGAGAAACTTCAAGATTACAAAACTGAAATAGAGTCTCTTACCCAAACAGATTATAAAGATCCAATTAAACTTGCTGCCGCTAAAAAACAATTCGATGCCCTACGGGAAGAAATCAACCTAGATAAACAAAAGATTGAGGCCTTCAACGAGGCAGTAAAAGCTGCACAAAAAGATTTATCTCCCAAGTTAGCCGAACTGAAATCTGCTCCAGGACAAGATTATAAGCAATTACAAAATTTGATTGCCGGTGAGCAAGGCGCAATTCAAGACGTTACTCGAATGATCCTTGGCGATAAAGCCGCCGTTTGGAGCAACTATCTATTAAGTGCATACCAAATCGCCGCGCCATTAATGGGCAATGCTCAAAGCGAACAGCAGCAGCAGCGCGCCGAAGGTAAGTGGATTGAATTTGCTGATGCCGCTGAACTCCCAGACATCTGGGTTAAAAAAGCAGACATTTCCCTTACATGGCAACAAGAAACCATTGCTTCTAAATGGTTAAACATCACCCACCAACATAACAGAATAGGCCAACCAACTACTTTTAAGATTGATTCAAGCACGAGTTCGTTATGGCAATCGTTGAAAGTAGACGGAGATTTTGAATTTTCAGATCTCGGTATGGTTGCACGTCAGGAGTGGGATCTGAAAGGCATTAAACTGCAGGAAATTGCGCTGCTAGAAGAACAAAAGCTATCAACCAAAGTTGAAAGTGCGTTAATGGGCAGTAGCGGTAATTTAGCCGTTGCCAATGGCATAATGAAAGGCACGGGTAACATTGACTTCAAGCAATTGAGCATGGCCGCAACAGGCACCAATAACCTAACAAAAGTGATCGCAGAAACCCTAACCGGCTTGAGCAACCTTAACATTAATACCAAGATTGCTGGCAGTTTCGAGCATCCCGATGTTTCCTTTAGTTCCGATTTAGATCAGCAAATTGGCAAAACCATGTTAACCAACCTGACTGCTGACCAAACCTCTAAACTAGGAGAATTGCGCACTAAACTTGATAGTAAAGCACAAAATGTTTTAGGCGACAAAAATGCCCAATTAACTCAATGGATTGATTGGCAGAGTGTGTCGGATGGCGATTTGGGCAGCATGGAAGAAATGTTAAACGCGCAGTTTAATAACGTCCTTGAAAAACAAAAAGATAAGCTCAAAGATAAACTAAAAGATAAATTATTCGGCAACTAGTTATCATTCCATGGTGGGTTAGTGCTGGCTTTGGCTGTGGATTCTCGGCATAATATTGACATTATTGCAGTGGCGAGGGCAGACAAATATGAAATGGATCACGTTAATTCTCGTGAGTTTATGTTTATTACTGCAATATCGTCTTTGGTTCGGTAAAAACAGTATTCCCGATTATATTGAAATTAAACAGTTAGTCGAAGAACAACAAGCCAGAAATGCTGATTTAATCCAGCGCAACAATTTGCTTTTAGCCGACATTCACGACCTTAAAATAGGTGTCGATGCGATGGAAGAGCGGGCCAGAAATGAGCTAGGATTGATTAAACAAGGTGAGACATTTTACCGCATTCTGCCAGCTCAAGATTAAATGAGTTAAAGCAAAGCTGCCGACTCTAATTTATTGAAAATATAAAATTTGTTGGTTTGAAATCTACATAATAGATTTCAAACTAGTGCGAACTTAAACTGCAAACGACTTATGAATCCATGACTCAACATTTCCCCAGTTTTAGCGTAATTGTTCCTGCAGCAGGAGTCGGTAAACGCATGCAGGCAGACAAACCCAAGCAGTATTTGAAAATTGGCGATAAAACTGTGTTGGAACACACTGTTGAAAAGTTAATTACCCATCCTAGAGTCTCCCATATTGTTATCGCACTGGATCCGCAGGATCCTTATTTTGACTTGCTACCCTTAAGTCAGCAAGAATGGATAACGAGAGTGGACGGAGGTTCAGAGCGTGCAGATTCAGTGTTGGCCGGTTTACGCGCAGTCAATAATGCAGATTGGATTGCCGTTCACGATGCCGCTCGCCCTTGTGTAAGTCATGCTGATTTGGACCAACTTTTCAGTCTTTACGAGAAGAATAATGGTGGAGGCATACTCGCGAATACGGTTAAAGATACGATGAAACGTGCTCAACAAGCGCATCCAAATCGTGTCGCTAAAACCGTCGATAGAGATGGGCTATGGCATGCTTTAACACCGCAGTTTTTTGCACTTAAGCAACTTAGACAATCACTCACTGAAGCACTAGAGCAAGGTGTGACTATCACCGATGAAGCGTCGGCGATGGAATGGGCTGGATGGCCGGTTAATTTAGTTGAGGGAAGCGAACGCAATATTAAAATAACCCGTCCCAATGATTTAGCATTGGCGAGGTTTTATTTATCTCAGGAAAAATAGCAATGCGAATTGGTCATGGTTACGACGTACATAAATTTGGTGGTGAAGGCCCCATAGTCATTTGTGGTGAATTCATCGATTATGAAATGGGCTTGGTCGCACACTCCGACGGTGATGTTGCGCTACACGCTTTGTGTGATGCTTTATTAGGGGCCTGCGCCTTAGGTGATATTGGCAAGCATTTCCCCGACACAGACTCAGCTTATGCAGGTGCAGATAGCCGAGAATTACTAAAACATGTATATGACCTGATTCGCCAAAAAGGCTATCAATTGGCTAATTTAGATATGACGATTGTGGCACAAGCACCCAAAATGGCGCCGCATATTTCCGCCATGAGGCAGAATATTTGTAGCGATTTGCAAGTGGATATTGAACAAGTGAATGTGAAAGCCACAACCACTGAAAAACTCGGGTTTGCTGGTCGAAAAGAAGGCATAGCCTGCCACGCTGTAGTGTTATTGCAAGTAGCCAATACATGATTGCTTTGGGCACTGAGCACTGGCTGCATCAACAATCGGCACCAACCGCATCGGGTACAATTAAATCGAGTTTCGCTGATTTTGTAGTACGTGAAGAACTCGGATACGAACTGACAGGTGAAGGTGAGCATATTCATTTGTGGGTGCAAAAAGAAGGTTTAAACACCGCTTTTGTCGCGGAACAGTTAGCCAAATTTTGCGGTCTTCCTTTGCGCGCTATTACTTATGCTGGGCGCAAAGACAAACACGCATTAACCCAGCAATGGTTCGGTGTTCACGCCCCTGGGAAACAAACCTTTGAATGGCAAGACTTACAATTAGATGGTTTGCGTATCCTTGAATCTCAACGACACAACAAGAAGCTGCGAGTTGGGGCGTTAACAGGTAATCGCTTTGAACTAGTTGTACGCGAGATAACAGATACTTCACAGTTAACCCAAAGATTAGAGTATATTCAGCAAAATGGTGTACCGAATTATTTTGGCGCCCAGCGTTTTGGTGAATCTCGCCATCATCAGGCGGGGGGAAATTTATTACTAGCACAAACGATGCTAAACGGTGAAACCATTCGCAATCGAAATAAGCGCTCAATGGCAATTTCAGCGTTACGTTCTTGGTTATTCAACGAATTTATACACCAACGGTTATTGCAAAAAACCTATGCTACACCACTACCTGGCGAGGCCTGTATTTTAACTGGCAGCAATAGTTTTTTTATTGCCCGACAAATAGATCCCGAGACGCGGTTGCGCTTAGAAAAAAATGATATTGTATTATCTGCGCCAATGTGGGGAACCGGTGAGCTAACCACCGAAGGTCAAGTAAAAGAATTTGAGCAACAAGTCGCAAAGCAACAACTCAACGTATGTCAATTACTTGCGGCATTGGGCTTAAAACAGGAGCGTCGAGCTATTTGCTTGAAACCACAAAATTTACAGTGGCAAATTAGCTCAGATACGCTGAATATACAATTTTCGTTGCCTGCAGGATGCTTTGCAACGTCAGTATTAAGAGAGTTAATAAATGCAAATACTGCTGAGCAATGATGATGGTTTTTTTGCCGAAGGCTTAGAAACCTTATACGCCCATTTAAGTGAACTCTATGATGTAACAGTGATCGCGCCGGAGGAAAATTGCAGCGCGTTTAGTAATGCCCTATCGATACGAAAACCGTTGCGAATCGAAAAACAAAATAACGGATTTTACGCAGTTAACGGAACACCTTCTGACTGTGTGCATTTGGGCATTAACCAGTTTCTAGCAAAAGACCCCACCTTGGTTGTTTCTGGGATCAACCATGGCCCCAATTTAGGTGATGACGTTATCTATTCAGGCACAGTCGCGGCGGCAACAGAAGGGCGATTCATGGGTTTACCTGCTATCGCAGTGTCACTAGCAAGTCACGAATGTAAACACTTTGAAACAGCAGCCAAAGTAGTAGTAGAAATTATTCAGCGTTTGCACAAACATCCATTGCCGGCAGACCAAATTCTTAATATTAATGTACCCGATGTTCCCTACCAAGCTCTGCAAGGCATCGAAGTGACTCGTCAAGGGCGTCGCCATCGGGCTGAAAGCATGGTAAAAGATAAAGACCCTCAGGGTCAGGACGTTTATTGGTATGGCGCAATAGGCCAAGAACAAGACGCAGGCCCGGGAACCGATTTTTACGCTGTGGCGCAGAACCGTTGCTCTGTCACTCCCTTGAGTGTAGATATGACAGCTTACAATAGTCTAAATGACATGAAAAAATGGTTAGATATAGAAATCACATAACAATAAGATGAAGTACAAGGAATCACATGAAACGCGCCACTAGAAAAGGTCAATCTTTAGCTCAATTGATACATGCTGAAGGAATACAGGAACAACGAGTATTGCAGGCCGTTGCCGCAACACCTCGAGAATTGTTTCTGCCAGATGCATTGCATCATAAAGCCTATGAAAACACGGCATTACCGATTGGCCAAGGGCAAACCATTTCACAACCCTACATAGTCGCTAAAATGACCGAACTTTTGCTTAGTTCTGATGCTCAAAACCATTCAGTATTAGAAATTGGCACAGGCTCAGGATATCAAACCGCTATTTTGGCGCAATTGTTCAATAAAGTGTTTAGTGTTGAACGAATTAAAGCCTTACAGTTCCAAGCTAAACGCAGAATGAATCAATTGGATTTACACAACGTATCGATGAAACATGGTGACGGCTGGAAAGGCTGGGCAAATAAAGGTCCTTTTGACGGAATTATCGTTACCGCAGCGGCTAGTCATATGCCGACGGAACTTTATCAACAACTGAATGATGGCGGCATGTTAGTGATTCCCGTTGGAACCGACGATCAAAAACTACATGTGGTCGTGCGTAATAAAGATGAGTTCAATACCACGATTGTGGAATCTGTGCGTTTTGTTCCACTCGTCGCCGGCGATATCATTTAAGGTTTGTCAATTACCAAGGAAGTAAATTAGTGAAACCAATTAGTAGAAACACTAAGCAGTTTGTTGGCCTAGGGTTAAAAGGTGCTCTGATGGGAGCTGCAGACGCTATTCCAGGCGTGTCTGGCGGAACTATCGCTTTTATGACAGGCATTTATGAAGAATTAATCTATTCTTTGAAGCAATGTGGACCTGAAGCGCTAAGCATCTTATTTAAACAAGGAATCTTAGCCGCTTGGCAACATATCAATGGCGCTTTTCTAGCGTGTGTTTTTGGTGGCATTCTAGTCAGCGTGATTAGCGCCTCACACCTTGTTATATTTTTACTCGATAGCTACCCTAGTTTACTCTGGTCATTTTTCTTTGGCTTAATTTTGGCCGCAGTTTGGTCGGTAGTGCGACATATCGACAAATGGCGTGCTAGCATATTAGTTGCTTTTCTTTGCGGGGCTATCTCGGCTTTTTACATCACTACTATAACCCCAACACATGTTGAAGCTACCAGTCTTATGGTATTCCTATCAGGCATGATCGCAATTTGTGCAATGATACTTCCAGGCATATCGGGCAGCTTTATTCTATTATTGTTAGGCATGTACATGCCCATTCTTTCTGCCGTAAAGTCCTTTCAAATTGGTACCCTAGCCCTGTTTGCTGGCGGCTGTGTGGTTGGTCTATTGTCATTTTCTCGAGTTTTACACTGGATGTTTGAAAAACATAAAACGATGACATTGGCCTTACTTGGGGGCTTTATGTTAGGTTCTTTAAACAAAGTATGGCCATGGAAACTAGTTGTGGAGAGCGTGGTCAATCGTCACGGAAAAGTTATTCCTTTAGTAGAGAACAACGTGTTACCCGCCACTTATGAGGCTGCCAGTGGACTACCAGCGCAACTGATACCTGCAATCTCTTTGATGCTTATCGGCGCTATTATGGTTGTTTTTCTAGAAAAGTTGGGGACCAAACCGGATTAATTCAGATGCAGAAGCTGGCGAGTTTATGGGCAAATAACATAAGGCGAGAACATTTCTCAGCGCTAGCTTTCATCTTACCTCTTAGTCTAACAATTGTCTTTGTATCCGCCTGCTCCAACCGCTCTACCCCTGCCCCAGTGATCGAACTCTACCAAGGGAAAGATTATCGCGACTTTGAAAAGAACGGATTCACAGGCAGCAAGTATATTGTCCAAAAAGGCGATACTTTATTTTCAATCGCTTGGTTTTCTGGAAATGACTACAGAGATATCGCCTCACAAAACAACATAAGAAAGCCCTATGCAATTTATCCAGGGCAAGAATTAGTCTTAAAAACGCCACCTAAAGCAGTTCAAAAAAGAGTAAATAACCAACCTGGTCAGACCACCAAAACAAAAACAAACAGGACAGTTGACCCACCACGAAAGCAAGCGTATGGTGAAAGTAACAAAGATGTTAACAAACCTTACAAGCGGTCAGAAACCATTGAATTCCCTAGTAGAATAGAAAAATGGATTTGGCCTGCAAAAGGGAAATTAGCAACTAAATTTTCGCTTTCAGAGCAAGGCAGTCGGGGTATTGAAATCAGGGGTTCTAAAGGTGACCAAGTCGTTGCCGCCGCTGATGGCAAAGTTGTATACACTGGGAACGCTTTGAGAGGTTATGGTCAGTTGATCATAATTAAGCATTCTGAGTCTTTTTTGAGTGCTTATGCGCACAATGATGCTGTATTTGTAAAAGAACAACAGTGGATTAAGGCGGGGCAAAAAATAGCCTCCATGGGAAGTACAGGTACCGACAAAGTTAAGCTTCGTTTTGAAGTTAGGTACAGGGGCAAGTCTGTTGACCCATTGAAGTATTTACCTAGTAGATAATAACAATAAATAATAATTAGAAAGGCCTATAGGAGAAATGTGGACTAAATAAAATCTTTTAGGAGAATTGTATATGGGTGACAAAAATACCATCGTTGTAAATTTGGCTGAGCCGATTGTAAACGAAAAAGAACTCGACTCGGAATTAGCAGAAATTGAAGCCGATGATGAGAAAGATCCCATGGAAGAAATACTGGCTGGCCAAGAAGAAATCCAGAAAAACTTGGACGCCACGCAGTTGTATTTGGGTGAAATAGGTTTTTCACCTCTGTTGTCAGCAGAAGAAGAAGTGTATTTTGCACGACGCGCTTTAAAGGGAGACGAAGCCTCTCGCAAACGCATGATTGTGAGTAATTTACGTTTGGTCGTTAAAATAGCAAGACGTTACAACAATCGTGGATTGGCTTTATTAGATTTAATTGAAGAAGGTAATCTAGGACTAATTCGAGCTGTAGAAAAATTTGATCCTGAACGCGGTTTCCGCTTCTCAACCTACGCTACTTGGTGGATAAGACAAACCATCGAAAGAGCGATCATGAACCAAACCAGAACTATCCGATTACCTATCCATGTGGTAAAAGAATTAAATGTTTATCTCAGAGCATCACGGGAGCTCGCTCAGAAACTAGATCATGAACCTACTGCAGATGAAATTGCAGATTCACTTGGCAAACCCGTTGAAGACGTAACTAAAATGTTGCGATTAAACGAAAGAATCACATCTGTTGATACACCAATTGGAAGTGAGAATGATAAAGCACTACTAGATATCATTGCTGATGAAAAAGGTTACGGTCCAGAAGAAGATTTACAAGATAAAGATATCAAATGTAGCATCATTCGTTGGTTAGAAGAACTGAACCCCAAACAACGTGAAGTCTTAGCTAGACGCTTTGGATTGATGGGATACGAACCTTCTACATTAGAGGATGTTGGCGCTGAAATTGGTCTCACCAGAGAAAGGGTAAGACAAATCCAAGTTGAAGCATTACGACGCTTACGGGATATGTTAGGACACCAAGGATTAAATCTAGAAGCGCTGTTTAACAAAGATGATTAAACATCAAAATAGTAATTAAAAAGACGTCAAAATTGACGTCTTTTTTGTTTTCTGTCTCTTCGCTGTATTTCACTGCAGCTACTTAGCCATCATACGACGCCAAAGCAACTGCCTATAAGGACATTCTGTATTGCGGGGGGCTTATTCGTAGTAACCTACGAATTAACCTTAGAGCTAAAGATGCGGCCTGCAACGATTTGTTTCAGGCCGAAATTTTTCGCTTAACCTGCCCTTAAACACCGGCTTAGGGGTTGGTTAATTAACCAAACTATAGTGCTGCTAATGCCGCGTCGTAATCAGGCTCGTCAGTTGTTTCAGCTACTTGTTGAGTAAACATTACCGTACCATCAGCATCGATAACCACCACTGAACGAGATAATAAACCCGCTAGTGGACCCGTTTTAAATGCGACACCATAATCATCGCCAAAAGAGCCACGGAAACTAGAACCGGTAATAACATTTTCAATACCTTCTGCACCACAGAATCTAGCCGCAGCAAAGGGTAAATCTGCTGAAACACAAATCACTTTGGTGTTATCCAGATCAGCAGCTTTTTCATTAAATTTGCGAACAGAGGTAGCACATGTGCCAGTATCGACAGACGGAAATATATTTAGAATAACTTTACTACCCGCGTAATCCGCTAAGGTAGCAGATGATAAATCAACTTTAACTAAGTTGAAATCTGGTGCTTTGCTTCCTACTGCTGGTAATTCACCAACAGTTTCAAAAGAATTGCCTTGTAATGTAACAGTTGCCATCTAACTCTCCATTTTATTGAGGATTTATTTCACAATAGACTACAGTATAGTCATCTATTGAGGCAAAAGATCATTGCTATGAAATAGAAATATGATTTTGCAGGTCTAAGATTCCAACTAGCCGATAATACAGTTAGTAATGCACAGTCGAATTTATACGTGACTAAGGACTCATTCTTTGGTTTCGCACAAACAAAGGTTACCTATGTCATCAAATTTACGCTTAGTTTTATCTGCACTCATCTCTTTTGTGTTTTATTTTGCTTGGACCTATTGGGCCAACAATATGGTCTCTGAGGATTCTAGTTTAGTATTAAGGTCGGCTATCGTTCAGGGCACGCTGAGCGCGACTATCACCTTACTTTTCACCTTTGCATTAGAAAAATCAGTGCAGAAATTTGGACAAAGTAGTTTTTCGCTTATTTTTGTTGTACCAATTATCTGTACAGTACATTCTAAAACAACCCAGAACATTGCTATCTTTAAGACCTTTAACGCTGCATTGAATCTATCTGCGCAAAAAGCCAGTGGTACTATGGTACCAGGTACACTTTTAGCACCTATTCTTCCCTTATTGGTTCAGGCCACTATTGCTATAACAGTAAATTGGTTGAATCAAACTCCCAACCTGTGGTTAACCGTTGCCCCAAGTATTTTTTTTACTGGTGTATATGGTTACGTTTATACCTTCACGTTACTAAAAGACAGAGAAGCTTCCGTCTAAAATCCACTGCTGCTGTGCGGGTGATAAGCAGTTAAAGTATTCGTCGAACAAAAGTTGAACCAGCTGAAAAGCTGACGTAAGGTAGTCGAATGAATACTATAAATCCGACAAAAGTTGCCTTAATGGACTTGGCGCAAGAGATATTGCAAACCAAGTCATTTTCTAGTGTCTCCTTTCAAACGCTTGCCTTAGGTGTAGGGATTAAAAAAGGCAGTGTTTATTATCACTTTCAAACCAAAGAAGATCTGAGTGAAGCTATCATTGATCGCTTAATGAAAATGCTGCAACAAAGTTTGCTCGAGATTCAAAATGAACCGGTAGAAAATCAACTAAGCATCTACGTTAATTGGTTTGAAAACCATATTGGAGCGGCACAAAAACTATGCCCTGCAGCCAGTTTTGCTGCGACTTGGGACGCGGTTCCCGAACGGACAAAATCAAAAGTACAAGAGTTATATAATCTGCATCAACATTCCTTAGCCAAAATGATTCAAAATGGCAGAGACAAAGGCGTATTTGCTATAACGAATAAGTCTGCTGAAGAGTTAGCCATAATAGCATTTGCTTTGTTGCAAGGAGGTTTGGTGTCCTCCAGGGTATCTCAATCTAGATATGAATTTGAAGCATGCAAAGCGGCGGCGTTACACATGGTCAAAGCAGGCTAACGTCAATCCCCAATGTGGCGAATCAACAACCTTAAGGACAGGGTTGATAGAAGGTATTTTTTGATAGCTCAATTGCTTCTTCAATCACTAAACGCGCAGCAGCTTGCTCACCTAAGTTTCGCAGATTTTCTAACCAACTACGAAACAAACGTTGATCAAATAACGCTAAATTTGTCGCCTTATGAAAAAGAAAAATCGAATGTTCAAAATGTTTTTCCCTTCTTAGCTCTAGCTCCTTTAGTGCCAAATCATTACCCTCAAGTTCGTAAATCACTTCTTGATAAGCCATGCCGATATTTTGCGTAATATTAGTTTTCCCTTGAAATTCCATCGTCTGCCCTAAGGATAAACAAAGTTGTAAAAACTCAACATCCTGTTTAGGTTTGTCGGTACACAGCTTAGATATAATATTGAAAAAACTCGGTTGCGTTGCAGCGGCCCCAAAAGCAGAAAGCGCATTTCGTGTAAAATTTTCATTTGGGCGACCTTGTAAGCTATCTATATAAAGTCCGATATAATCTGCGAAACTTTCTTCGAATAGCGGAGCGCTATTAACTTGGCGAAGCGCATCTTTAACCAAATCAAGAGCATTTCTACTTGCGTGGAAATTAGCAACAGCGAACCACATTGCAGCGTTATCCCCTCCAACAGAAATCGCCTGTTCAACCAGTTGCTGATTGCAACCTTGATGACCTTTATTTTCTGTACATAAACCTAGAATTTGTTCCAGTGCTAGGGAATTATTGGGGAAACGTTGATTGAACGAGAATAACTTATCTAGTCGACTGGCTTGTTCTGACAAATCAGAGAATAACGCATAAGCCAACTGCTTGTGTTCTGACAAGGAACTGTCAAAACTGGCAAATATTTCCCCATTGCTCATGCCTTGATAGTCGGTGATTTGCTCCACATCGCATTCAACAATATAGTTGGGATCGGCTTCGGGCCCAGACTCGATTGAAGCAATTTGCTGTTCGGCAACTTGCTGAGTGTTTTTTTTCAACGGGGTAGCATTAGAGGAAGTAGTAAAGGCAATTTCAGGCTTGAGTGACGAAGTAACCTCGTCATTTTTTTGGATTTGCTTATTTGTAATGAAATCAAACAGAAAAAAACACAAAATAACCCCACCGATAAGTGAGGCTATTTTGGTTATCTTATTCATCGAATTATAATGGCTTATGACCCAAAACTACGCGCGACTGGTAAATTTTTGTTCAGCCGTATTAATTTTAATTTTTTCACCTGCTGCAATATATTCTGGTACTTGAACGACTAGCCCAGTTGAAAGTGTCGCTGGCTTAGTTCTCGCACTTGCCGATGCGCCTTTAATCGACGGGTCAGTTTCAGTAATGACTAGCTCAACAGACGCAGGTAGTTCTATCCCTACAGGTTTACCATCTACAATCAATATCTGTAGACCTTCAGTTTCCTCTGTAAAAAACAGCAACTCTTCAGCAATTGTATCTTTGTCCAATGAAAATGGTGTGTAATCTTCACTGTCCATAAACACGTATTCTGTACCGTCAACGTAAGAAAACATGACTTTACGACGGAAGAACTCAGCAGTATTGATCATCTCATCCGCTTTAAAACTTTCATCAGCTTTTGCCCCGGTAGAAACTTCATACAGACGCATACGGTATAAACTCGCACCAGCTCGACCACTAGGGGTAAGTTTGTTGATATCTTTTACAAGATAGACTTTACCGTTATGTTCAATTGCGGCATTCTTTTTTACTTCACTCGCTTTTGGCATTATTTTGCTCAACTTAAAAATTGCTTACTATTAAAGTATCACGAAGTGTAAAAACACAGAAGTAATTAGCACGCTAAAATACGATTTTTAGGGCTAATTTAAGGGTAAATATATATCTGTGATCATTTCTGTTTCTAACACTTGGGGTCCGAAGCTGACACGTTCGAAAAATAGCGGGAATTTCCCAGGGAGATTTTGCGTAGCATTAAGCCAGTGGGTGAACAAAAACTCTAAGCTATGGGACAATAAATGTTCTGGCCCTATGTGTCTAAAATAGGCGCATCGACAACTAGGAATGGTTTCAAAATGCATATTTTCAGCCAGAGCATACGAATTCGATTTAATTTCTACGCCTAATCCGAAACGATATTCAGTTTCAGTAGCCTGCCTAGGATCATTATAAATAATATTAAATGTACGACTGTTGACAGGCGAAAGCTGGTTGGCTTTTCGCCACGCAACGAAGTTTTGAATACTCAGCGGTAAAGTTCGCGGTGAGCCTCGATGGGTTAAAATGGCGATATCCAACTCGGCAAATTCAACAATTTCCACATCACTGAGATTAAGTTCTGGGCGCATATAATCTTCTAATTAACTCTCTACACGATTTAAGGTAAGAAATTGATAGTTATACTTATTTTTCTCATCGGCTAAGTGAGACTCCGTTTCTATAACTTCCCAATTAGCTGACTGATTATAATCAGGGAAATACGTATCTCCTGCCACGGCCAAGTCAATTTGAGTCAAATACAGGCGATGGCATAATGGTAAAAAATGACTGTAAATTGTACCGCCACCAATTATCATCAGTTCGTCTATATCGCCAGCGGCTTTGACAGCGTCCTCACAACTCGACACAACGATAGCATCTTCAAGCTGATACTCAGAATCACGGCTAATGACGATGTTTAATCTACCGGGAAGGGCTTTACCGATGGACTCATAGGTTTTCCTCCCCATCACTACAGGCTTACCCAAAGTCGTACGCTTGAAGTGACCTAAGTCTGCCGGAAGGTGCCAAGGCATACTGTTATCAGCCCCAATCACACGATTCTTTGCCATCGCAGCAATCATTGATATCACCATATAAATTTACAGCCTTTAAACAATACTAATTTAAAAAATGCGTAGCGCATTGGTTGTGTTAACTTGCTTCATTCTAACACTTTTAAATATCTAAATGTGTCGTGTAATAGTTACAACTTAGGTAAAATTTTCAGAACAACTCTCTGTAGTTTTTTAATCTAAAAGCCCTTAAGCCACTTGCAGTCTATGCTATACCAGCATTTTCCAATTTTGGTTCAGTTTTTGCTCTACTGACATAGATATCGTGATTCTTATAAACCATTTGAAGGAAGTAATTATGAAACTCACAAAACTATTGATTGCAAACATAATGGCGTTAACGCTTTTCAGCGGTTTGGTTCATGCCGAAGCAATTAGCTCTTCAAGCGTAATGCAAACTCAATCAACTCAATATAACAAACAACAAATTATTTCTATGTTTGATCGAGAAGAAGTGCAGAATAAACTCGTCGATTTAGGCGTTGAACAAAAAGACGCGCTAGCCAGAATTAATGCAATGACGGACAGTGAAATTAATCAACTGAATGCCCAGCTTAACGAAGCTCCAGCAGGTGGTATTGTAGGAACTATTGTGACTGTGCTTGTGGTTATTGCGGTATTAGATGTGTTGGGAATTACCGATGTTTATCCGTTCATTCGTCCAATCAACAGCTAACATAATATTTACCGGATGAAAAATATCACCTTGGTTGTGCAGTGGCTGCTATTGGTTGGCGCTTTCTGGCTAACCGGATGTCAATCGACGCCACAAGCGGACGCCTTGCAGGCGTCTGCGCCAACGGATATACCGAGTCAAAAGAATCTCGATGACGTTCCTTTTTATCCTCAGCAAGAATTTTACTGCGGGCCAACAACCTTATCTGAGGTGTTCGCCTATTATGGAGAGCAAGTCTCCGCTGAAGATATTGCGCCTAAGCTATTTATTCCTGAAAAAGAAGGCAGCTTGCAATTGGAAATGGTTTCAGCTGCTAGGCAGTATGGCTATTTAGCCTATTCTGGACGCGGAAATTTGGAACAATTACTTTATTCAATTGAGCATGATGTGCCTGTCATCGTTTTTCAGAACCAATCAATTTCTTGGTTGCCTATGTGGCATTATGCATTGGTCACTGGATATGATCTCGATAGTCAAACTATTCAGCTCCACACAGGGGTCACCGAAAGCCATACTATGTCATTTGAGCTTTTTGAGCGCCTATGGCAAAGGGGGAATTATTGGTATTTGATGCCCTTACCTGCGGGATTAACCCATAATAATTTGGACGCATTTAAATACACTAGTGCAGCATTTGACATGCTACAAACCGGCCAAGTGGAAGCCGGTTTAACAAACTTAATTGCTGCGACTAAACAGTGGCCTGAACAATGGCTGGGGTACTTTTTGCTTGCTAATCATTTCGCAGAGTTCGATTATCAACAGGCTAATCAATGGTTTTTCAAAGGTTGGCAGTATGGTAAAGATCAGGGTGCTTACCTAAACAATTACGCTTACTCTCTTGCCAATCAAGGATGCCCTGTACAAACGCGGCAACTGATGGAATACGCCTTAGACAAATTTCCAGATGATGATTTGCTAAAGCGCAGCTATGCTGAACTCTTAACAGAAACAACAGACACAAAAACGCCTGAAAATACTTCAGGCGCTCAGTGTCAATTACCTAGCTTAGTCGATTAAAAAATCTACTCTCTAGTGTAAACCACTTCTACATCGTAATCGTCATCGTCGTCATCAAAATCATCATCATCTTCTAAGTGATCATCTTGTTGTGTCTGACTGTGGTACGCATCCCATTTGAAGTTAACTTCTTCCTCAGACTCTTCCAAACTATCCATTTCATTTGGCAGTGTATCTAAGTAATTCATGACTTCGCGACAAACTTCGTCGGTGTTTTTCTTCTGGAATGCTGAGATTTGGAAACTTGGGCCATCCCAATCTAATGCTTCAATGATCTTATCGCAGATTTCTTTGGCTTCTTCTTCGAGCAACAAATCGATCTTATTGAAGACTAACCAACGTGGTTTAGCCGCCAATTTAGGACTGTATTTGTCTAATTCAGCAATAATTGCTTTGGCATTTTCTACCGGATCAGATTCATCAGCGGGTAATAAATCAATCAAATGTAACAGTACCCGACAACGCTCTAGGTGTTTCAAAAAGCGTATGCCTAAGCCAGCTCCATCTGCAGCTCCCTCGATTAATCCAGGAATGTCCGCTATCACGAAGCTACGTTGAGAATCCTGTCTTACTACCCCCAAATTAGGTACAAGAGTAGTAAAAGGGTAATCAGCAACTTTAGGTTTTGCAGACGATACCGAACGAATAAAGGTCGATTTACCGGCATTAGGTAACCCTAATAAACCAACATCGGCAAGCAACATCAATTCTAGACTTAACCAACGAATCTCTCCTGGAGAACCGTTAGATTTTTGTCTTGGGGCACGGTTGGTACTACTTTTAAAACGCGCATTACCAAGGCCATGGAAACCGCCTTGCGCCACTTTCAAACGCATACCGTGTTTGGTCAAGTCACCTAAAGCCTCACCAGTATCTTTATCGGTGGCTCTGGTACCTACGGGTACTTTAAGCTCTAAGTCTTCGCCTGCACGCCCTGTACAATCACTGCCTTGGCCATTTTTGCCACGTTCAGCACGGTGAAAACGTTCAAAGCGAAAATCAATTAAGGTGTTAAGGTTTTCATCTGCTACCAGATAAACGCTGCCGCCATCACCACCATCGCCTCCATCAGGGCCACCCCTAGGAACGTATTTTTCGCGGCGAAAACCGATAACGCCATTGCCGCCGTCTCCAGCTTCAACACGTATTTCAGCTTCATCTACAAATTTCATCTCACACCTCAATTAAGCTTACACGGGCCAAGTAATATATTACTCCGCCCCAACTTTTTTCTCTAGCAATAAAAAGCCCCGCAAGAGCGGGGCTTTTTCAATTTACTTGTTAGCTCGTCTTACTCTGCAACGATGCTTACATATTTGCGGTTCTTAGGACCTTTAACACCAAATTCAACTTTGCCATCAGACAATGCGAAAAGAGTGTGGTCTTTACCGATACCCATATTATCTCCAGGGTGGAAACGAGTTCCACGCTGACGAACAATGATATTACCAGCTAATACTGACTCGCCACCGAAACGCTTAACACCTAAACGTTTACTTTCTGAGTCACGACCGTTATTAGTACTACCACCCGCCTTTTTATGTGCCATTAGTTCGTACTCCTATTAAGCGTTTATACCAGTGATTTTCACTTCCGTGAACCACTGACGATGACCTTGGGTCTTACGAGAATGCTTACGACGACGGAATTTGACAATTTTAATCTTGTCACCACGACCATGAGAAACTACTTCAGCAGTTACTTTGCCGCCATCAACATAAGGCATACCAATTTTTACATCATCACCATTACTAACCATCAAGACATTATCGAACTCAACCGCTTCACCCGGTGCGACTTCGATTTTCTCAAGACGAACGGTTTGGCCTTCGGCCACACGGTGTTGTTTACCACCACTTTGGAAAACCGCGTACATATTTAACTCCGCTCTGCGCCCACGGCGCTACAATTCAAAAACAGGGCGCGAATTGTACGTGAACTGAACTATCGTAGCAAGCCTAAATCGTAATTATTTTGGTAAAAGCTCAGCTTTTTCCGTGAACAGCCATAATATTCGGTTACTTGACTAGATAGATCTGTGTTTTTATGTAGAATTGCACGCATATTAACATACCGTAAAAATGAGCCAATTAATTAATAATGGACTTAAATAACATACGCCGTCTTGCTGATCCTGACATGCAAGCTGTTAACGCCTTAATCCAATCCCAAGTGAATTCAGATGTGGCATTAATAAATCAATTGGGATTCTACATTGTTAACAGTGGCGGTAAAAGAATACGTCCACTTATTACGGTGCTTGCCGCCCGTGCAGTAGGCATTGAAAACCAGCAGCATCACACACTAGCAGCGATTATTGAATTTATTCATACTGCGACTCTATTACACGACGATGTAGTAGATGAGTCCACGATGCGAAGAGGAAGAGAAACAGCGAACGAACTTTTTGGCAATCAAGCCAGTGTGTTGGTAGGTGACTTTTTGTACACCCGTTCATTTCAAATGATGGTCGACTTAAAGCGTATGCGAGTGATGGAGATTCTTTCATCTGCGACAAATGTTATCGCTGAAGGTGAAGTCATGCAATTGATGAATTGCAATGATCCCAACACCAGTGAAGAAAGCTACATGGAAGTCATTTATAGTAAAACTGCACGCTTATTTGAAGCTGCTACTCTTTTAGCTGCCGTGATCACCGATCAAACGCCTGAAATTGAGCAAGCTATGCAAGATTACGGGCGCTACTTAGGCACAGCATTCCAGTTAGTTGATGATATTCTTGATTATGCCGCTGATAGCGACGAAATGGGTAAAAATGTAGGGGATGATTTGGCAGAAGGCAAACCCACTTTACCTCTGCTTTATGCTATGTGGAACGGTAATGAGAAACAAAAAGCCCTTATCAAAGAAGCAATTGAACTAAACAACGGCATGGAAAGTCTAGACGAGATTCTAGCCGCCATGGAACAAACTGGTTCATTGGTTTACACCAAACAAAAAGCGCTGCAAGCAGCTAATCAAGCAATTGAAGCCTTAGCGCCATTGCCTGATTCAGATTACAAAAAAGCACTTATTGGTTTGGCAAATATATCTGTAGAACGCGCCGCTTAACAATAGCGGCGTTTGCTCTAACAAAGATTTAAAGACTAATTTAAGCCCATTTCTCTGGTCATATTTTCATTCCGGTCGCGATGCACAATTATATTGTCCTCAATACGAATTCCACCGAAGGGTCTAAAAGCATCAATCACATCCCAATTTAGGTATTTGGACTGTTCAGTAGCACGTAAATCTGCCAACAAGCTATCTATGAAATATAAACCAGGTTCAATTGTGAAGACTTGTCTTGATTCGATAATACGAGTAGTACGAAGGAATGGATGCGCTTCAGGAGGAGGATTAGGCGTACCGCGATCATCCGCTACATGTCCAGCTACATCATGAACTTGTAACCCCAAAAAGTGGCCAATACCGTGGGGGAAAAAGGTCTTGGTTATGCCATTTTGCAAAATATCGTCTGCAGACAAGTTAACAATATTAAAACGGTTCAACAACTCAGCAATGTACTTGTGGGCAGCTAAGTGCACTTCAGTATAAGCCACACCTGGCTTTAATAGGTCAACCAATTTGAGAGTAACCTCATCCATTGCAGCGACTAACTCGGCAAAACGATCATCTTGTTGACTGTAAGTACGTGTAATATCTGCAGCGTACCCATGGAAACTTGCACCCGCATCAATTAAAAATGAACGAGATTTAGTGGGGGCAGCGGTTTCTTGCTCCATATAATGCAATATCGCGGCGTTTTCATTTAGCGCGACTATGTTGTTATATGGCACTTGATTGTCGCCTTGTTTCACCGCCTTTAAGTAAGCTTGATTAATATTAAACTCAGACATGCCACCTCTAAACGCCTGTTCAGCAGCTAAATGCCCTTTAACGGCCATTTGATTAGCTTGGCGCATACACAGCAATTCATAATCTGTTTTATAAGCACGATAATAATGTAAATAATGTAAGACTCTATCAGGGTTTACCATATCAAAGCCTAACGCTCTGGCGACCTCTAAATATTCCCCAATGTAAGCATACTTCTTCTTGTCGTACGGCAGATGTTTTTCTACGGCATCCGCCTGAGTCAATAACACTATATCAAATTCAGACGCCCAAAAGGCAGTAGGTTCTGGTGGCACCTTATGCCAGAAATCTTTAGGTCGATAAAAAATCAACTTGGGCTTATCGACACCATTTACGACCAACCAACAGTTTGGATTATCAATTATCGGCACCCAAGCTTTAAATTGAGGGTTAACATGAAATGGGTAATGATTATCATCCAAAAACATTCGCTTGCTTTGACCAGAGTGGATAATCAAGCCATCTATGCCCTCACGCAGCAAAGCTTCTTTAGTTCGCTTTTGCATTTCAATAATGTGGCTGGGATATAATTCAGAAAGTGTATGCATAGTATTTATCGGACTTCATATAGATTAGATTCAATGCAGCTAGATTAACATATACCAAAGGGAACTGGTCAACAAAGGCGGCGAAAGTTAATCTCTAAAATGTAAATCAATTTACACATTTATAACGTTTGCCCACCCAGTTGCATATTCGCTAGTTCATTGAATAATGGTGACTTTTTACCTAACTGCATTGCATAAATTTGCTGATACGCTAAAACTGCTTTCACATAGTTGCGGGTTTCTTTATAAGGTATGGTTTCAATCCAAACATCCATATCTACACTGTGATCTTTGGGGATCCATTTCTGCACTCGTCGCCAGCCAGCATTGTAAGACGCTGTGGCAAGCACCGGATTATTATCCATTTTGTCCATTAAGTAACGTAAATACTGAGTGCCATAGCCGGCGTTAATATCAGGATCAAAAAGCACGTTGGTTTTGAGTTGTTTTTTTGCCAAATAACGAGCCGTACCAGGTAATAGTTGCATCAGTCCTTTTGCGCCAGCACTGGAGTTCGCGTCTGCCATAAACGAACTTTCCCTGCGGGCAACGGCAAACGCCCAAGCAGGATCAACTTGATTGGCCTCAGAATGATTAACTAACTCCTCGCGATAGGCCATTGGAAAACGTCGTTTAATATCATCTAAATACCCGGTATTAGAAAAACCATAAATGGCCCGGTCATGCCAGCCCCAACTATCGGCTAAAACCGCAGATACCAGTTTTTGCTGTTGATTTAGCTGCGATTGCAGATGAAACCATTCTCGACGTGCAGAAGTAAAGCGTTCCAATTGAAGAAACTCGTAAGCCCGTTTCGCCGAATCCATATTGGCAATATGGTTTAAGGTTTGTTTATCAAATTCCAACGGACGATCTATAATTTGCGGTGTTTGCGCTAACTTACCACTAGCTAAAAAACCGTAATAATGGCGTTGCTTTGCCAACCATTGGTAATTTTGATTCGCACTTTCAAGGGCATTCATTTTTTCCAAAGCTCGGGCCTGCCAATATCTAGCACTCAGTTCAGTGCTATTTTTTTCCGGCATCTGTTCTATCACTTCCAATGCATGTTGCCAATTTCCGGTTTTCAACACGTGCGCTAAGTGCCAGCGAAATAACTGTTCGTCGGCATTTTCATGGCTGGCTTTTTCGAGCCACTCATCGGCTTTTTGATGTTCAGAAATCGCTAAAGCCACCGCAAATTTGCCAGCAAGATCATACTGCCGACTTTGCTCAACATCGAATTTTTTGAGTACCGATTGCCAAGTTTTAATCGCAAGTTCTTCATCTCGCCAAATTAGGCGTCCTAAACCATACTGAATAATATCCAGTTCTAATTCTGGGTGTTTTTTAGGGAATTTAGATAAATGGCTAACATAGTTGGGCGAGCGACGGACCCGTAACCACAAGTCAGCTAAATATTGCTGTTCAACCGGTAACAGCGTCTTTAAGTAAGGAATCAGGGTATGACTACCGCCATTTCCAGCCAACGCCAACCGCTTCAAAACCCGTTCTTGGGTTCTAAAACCAGCTTGCGTCCAAGCAGCAAAAACCTTATCACATTCATTTGGCTGTGATTTACCCACTACCCAAAGTTCAGATGCTTTTTTAAATACGCTTTCACGATTCGCAGGATCGGCTAATTGATACGTTAAATACTGACAGGTGAGCTCCACATTCGAGGTGGGTCGAAAATACTGCATGTATAAATCAGCATAATTTTTATTTTTTAAATAGGTTAACCATTTATAACGCAACGATCGGTCTAAAGGAGAACCTTCATATTGGGCTAAAAAAGTATCTATTTTGTCTTGATTAGCTAAATATGGATGGGCTTTGAGAGTTTGCTGCTCAATGTAAGGTTCTAACGGATAGCCTTTTAATTGTTCCCTTAAACGGCGATATTCCGCAGAGTTAGGTTTGGCCACCATATTTTCTAGCGCTTTAAACACGTTTCGTTGATGCGCTAAAGCATCGTCAACGGCAGACGCCGACGTTTGTGCTTGCAGGTGAGTGCTGAAAACCAAAAAAACGGCGAGCACTAAAAAGACATTTCGGAAAAAATAGTTCATAACAGTTGTCATAACTCCGAACAATAAATTACCTGTACAAAGCATGGCAAGTACTAACATGCTTTGTTCAAAAAATATTAATACATAAATAAATTGAATAATAGAGATCCGACCACATGTTATTATGAGCTCAGATTAGAGTTGAGAATAACTAGATCTTCGACAACAATTTACTGCTTAAGTGCAATAAATTACACAATTATAATTAGATTTAAAAACCCTACTAAATGGCTTTAAGTATTTTAGACGATTTATTCTACTTAACGAAAGCCATTTATTCTGCCTTAAACTGAAGGAGATAACGATGATTTTTGAAGGCAAAAGCCTTTGCGCGAAATTACTGGAAAATGGCCTCGCAGAACTGGTGTTTGATGCACAAGGTTCTGTGAACAAGTTTGACCAGCAAACCGTAAATGAATTAGATCAAGCAACCCAAGCATTAGCTAAAAATAGTGATATTAAAGGTCTTCTAGTTCGTTCAGCCAAATCTACTTTTATCGTTGGTGCAGACATCACCGAATTTACTAGTTTATTTGATATGCCCCAAGAAAAAGTGCTTGATTGGGTAGCTAAAACTTCTCAAGTATTTGATCTATTTGAAGATTTACCTTTCCCTACAGTCGCAGCAATAAATGGTTTCGCACTAGGTGGCGGTTGTGAAATGACGTTAGCTTGTGACTTACGTGTTGCCGACACCACAGCCAGTATAGGTTTACCGGAAGTAAAATTAGGGTTAATGCCTGGTTTTGGTGGCACGGTTCGCCTGCCACGTCTGATAGGCTCAGATAACGCCCTTGAATGGATGACCACAGGTCGCGACAGAAAAGCAGCGAAAGCCTTAGCTGAGGGAGCTGTTGATAGCGTAGTGGCACCAGAGCATTTAATTGAAGCAGGTAAAAGTATTTTATTAGATGCGATTGCTGGCAAATTTGACTGGCAAGCACGACGAGCTCAAAAGAAAGCACCACTTACACTTGGTAAAAATGAAGCCCTAATGAGCTTCTCAACGGCTAAAGCCATGGTCGCCGCCCAAGCAGGGAAACATTATCCTGCACCTCATATGATGGTTGATACGGTAACTAAAGCCGCAGGCCTTGACCGCGAAGGTGCGTTGAAGCTTGAAAATGAAGGTTTCACTCAGTTAGCAAAATCTGATGAAGCAAAAGCACAAGTTGGAATTTTCCTTGCCGATCAGTTAGTAAAAAGTAAAGGCAAAAAACAAGCAAAAGCTTCTACTAAAGAAATTAAACGAACAGCGGTATTAGGTGCAGGTATCATGGGTGGCGGAATAGCTTACCAGTCTGCAGTTAAAGGCACGCCTGTGATCATGAAAGACATCGCCCAACCGGCATTGGATCTAGGCTTAAATGAAGCAGCCAAAATCTTAGGTAAAGGTATGCAACGTGGCAAAGTCGATGCTGCCAAGATGGCCTCAACCTTAAACAATATCGTGCCTACACTAGAATACTCAGCCATTAAAGACGTGGACTTGGTAATAGAAGCCGTTGTTGAGAATCCTAAGATCAAAGGCATTGTATTGAAAGAAACAGAGCAAGCAGTAGCAGACGATGCGATCATTTGTTCTAACACTTCAACAATTTCGATCAACCAATTAGCCAAGAGCTTAGACAAGCCTGAACGCTTTTGTGGCATGCATTTCTTTAATCCAGTGCACAAAATGCCATTGGTTGAGATCATTCGTGGCGAAAAAACCTCTGAAGAAACCATTAATACAGTTGTAGCTGCCACTCTAAAAATGGGTAAAACACCCATTGTGGTTAATGATTGTCCAGGATTTTTAGTCAATCGTGTTTTATTCCCGTACTTCGCAGGTTTCAGCAAAATTGTCCTCGATGGGGCTGATTTTGTTGCCGTTGATAAAGTAATGGAAAAAATCTTCGGTTGGCCAATGGGTCCAGCATATTTGTTGGACGTTGTTGGTATGGACACTGCTGACCACGCCTCAAGTGTGATGTCAGACGGTATACCTGAACGTATGCAGAAAATTGGCGATGATCCAGTCACTGTTATGTATAAAGCTGAGCGACTTGGGCAAAAGAACGGCAAAGGTTTCTATAACTTTGGCGTAGATAAACGTGGTCGCCCTAGTAAAACACCAGCACCAGAAGCCTATGAGTTAATCAAACCTATTTGTGCCGAAACAAAAGACTTCGACAAAGATGAGATCATTGCGCGCTTAATGATTCCAATGGCCAATGAAATGATTCGTTGTCTAGAAGAAGGCATAGTAGGCAGTGCAGCTGAGGCTGATATGGCACTACTTTACGGCTTGGGCTTCCCACCGTTTAGAGGTGGCGTGTTCCGCTACATTGAAACAATGGGATTGAGTAATTTTGTTGCCTTAGCGGATAAATACGCGCATTTAGGGCCGATTTACCAAATCACTGACGGCGTTCGCGAAATGGCCGCTTCTGGTAAATCTTACTTTCAACTTTCAGCCTAAACTGACCCAAGGAGACTTAACATGAAAGACGTTGTTGTTATTGATTGCATTCGTACCCCTATGGGTCGTTCTAAAGGCGGTATTTTCCGTAACGTAAGAGCAGAAACTTTATCTGCTCATTTGATGACGAAATTATTGGAGCGCAACCCTGGTGTTGACCCAAGTGAAATTGAAGACATCATTTGGGGATGCGTACAGCAAACCAAAGAACAAGGTTTTAACGTTGCTCGTAACGCGCAACTATTGACCCAAATACCACGCACAACGGCTGCTGTGACAGTAAACCGTTTATGTGGTTCATCGATGCAAGCTCTTCACGATGCCGCTAAAGGTATCATGACTGGCATGGGCGATGTGTACATGATTGGTGGTGTTGAACACATGGGTCATGTCCCCATGAACTTCAACCTAGATTTTCACCCTGGCTTAGCCAAATATACTGCCAAAGCATCTGGCAACATGGGTATGACAGCTGAATTACTAGGTAGACAAAACGGCATTACTCGTGAAATGCAAGATGCCTTTGGTGCTCGTTCGCATCAGTTAGCACATAAAGCGCACTTAGAAGGTCGCTGGAATGAAATTGTGGCAACTGAAGGCCATGACGCTAATGGAGTATTGAAACTCATTGAGGCTGATGAAGTGATTCGTCCAGATTCCACTATCGAAACTATGGCGGCACTTCGCCCGGTATTTGATCCCGTAAATGGAACCGTTACAGCTGGTACTTCATCAGCGATATCGGATGGGGCCTCTGCGATGTTACTTATGTCTGCCGAACGCGCTAAAGCCCTTGGTTTAACACCTAGAGCTAAAATTCGTTCGATGGCAGTAGCTGGCTGTGATGCAGCGATTATGGGCTTTGGTCCAGTTCCGGCAACCAAAAAAGCACTTCAGCGTGCCGGTATGACCATGGACGATATTGAATTGGCTGAATTTAATGAAGCCTTTGCAGCCCAAGCACTGTCATGTATTAAACAGTTGGGTTGGATCGATACTTACGAAGACAAAGTTAACCTTAATGGTGGTGCAATCGCACTAGGTCACCCTCTTGGTTGCTCCGGTTCACGTATTTCCACAACCTTGCTTAATCTAATGGAAGCTAACGACAAGTCTGTTGGTCTAGCCACTATGTGTATTGGCCTTGGTCAAGGTATAGCTACTGTGTTTGAACGGGTTTAACACCCTAATAAACAAACCTTAGTATTGATTAAAAAACACCTAATGGGTTAGGCCCATTAGGTGTTTTTTTATGTCACTTCAACCCTTTGGGTTGTTGGAATTGTACAAACTCAATTACTGAATCAAGTTTACTTGTTGATTAGCCGTATCAGTTTGTAATCCAAAATGCCCTAACATATAGGTATAACTTGCGTCTTCATTCCAAATACTGCTGCTATGAACGCCCCCCACAGAACAAACACCTGTGCTACACACTATCTGATCGATGTTGCTTTTTATGGAGTATACTTTAGCACCTAAAGGCGTACCGTAGAGGCTATCTAGAAACGGACTTTGCACCGACAACCCATAATATCCGCAAGTAGAATTCCAAACATTAAATGGATAAACGCCGCATGACCAAAGTCCACGCACAGCTCCTGCAATACCAACAAATGTATCTACACTGCTCGATACCGCTAATTTAGAAATCTGTTGAGCTGCTAATGTGACTCCCATGGAATGGCCAATAACATCAATTTTCCCCGTACAAGAACTTGCTATGGCATTGGTGATGGCTTGATTCACTGGTGTTTCTTCACTCCCAGAGTGATTATTACAAACTGCACAGGATTTTGATCCCCAATCTGGGCGAAATATTTCTGACGATGAATAACCAGCATCGAGCAACAGCTCATAGGTATTGTCCCAGCTATCCGGAGACGCAGTATTTCCATGCACTAGCACAACAGCATCTTTGCAACTGCTTGCAAATGTATTAAAAGTGGCAAACGACATTAACATTACGAACAAAGTAAAATGAATTTTCATAGTTAGAACTCGTGAGTTAGTAGAGCCTCTATTTTTAGTTAATGAAATGTTAATTGGCTATAGTACTTTAGTGCAGCGCGGAAAAAACATTTTAAAATATGAGGTCTCATATGTTGCAGCCAATGGGCACTTGACCGAGCTTTAAAGTGAGCTCTGCATCGGGAAATATCAATAAAGCCAAACATTTTGTAAAGCATGCTTGACCTCAGCATAAAAGACATCTACACTTTCCATAAAGTAAAGTGTAATTTACTATATATCAAATGAGGCATACATATGAATTCCATAAAAAACGACTCTCAAAATATTAAGCAAAGAGGGAAATCAGCGACAAAGCAACTTTTCGTTTGGACATCTTGTTGGGTATTAAGCTTGGCGTTAGTGGCATTTGGCCCCAAATTTTTTTGGGATTATGCAACTACTTTCACGCTTATTGCTATTTTCATCAACCTTGGATTTGGTTTCAAAATGATAATCGCAAATAAACAACATTTAATCTGTATGGATGAAATGCAACGGAAGATACAATTGGAAGCGATGGCAATCTCATTGGGTGTAAGTATGGTCTTTGGAGCCATGTACGGATTGTTAGAAGCAGTACGCCTAATATCTCACTCTCCTAACCCGTCTAATATTTTATTTGTCATGGGGATAAGTTACGGCATTGCAGTGGCCATTGGTTATAGGAGATACATGTGAAAAATCGTCTAAAAGTATTGCGGGCTGAGCGTGACTGGACGCAAGCTGATTTAGCCGATGCATTAGATGTATCTCGGCAGACTATAAACGCAATTGAGAAAGGTAAATTTGATCCCAGTTTACCTTTGGCGTTTAAAGCTGCGAGGCTTTTTAGTATGCCCATTGAAGAAATATTTGATGATGAATATTCAGATTAACGCTGCTAGGTGCTGCCAGTTAACTTAGGGTTTAATATAGGTAATTTAGCTGCACCTTTTAGATAAATGAAGCACTAAAAAGTTAGTGCTTACATACCTATAAAATACCTTTGATACCCAATTTTTGAAAAGAAACGATATTTTCCAAAGATGGAAAAGCACTTAGTCGTATTTATCCATGTATTTTAATTAAGCGACACCATGAGAATTGGAGCACCAATTTATAATTTTGGGACATGAACTTATAATTTTGGGACAAGCAAAGTATTAAAATTGGGACAAAAAATTGTAATTCTGGGACATTATTAGCGTTTGCCAATGCATAGTTACATCTTATATACAGTCCGTTTACCCTAGTGTAAAGAGTCGTAAAGAAAGCGATACTTAAACGGTCAAAATTCCACCGCATCATAATCTCTTCAAGCTTTTAAGCTGAGCTAATTGCGGTACACTTGCGGCAAATTCCAGAACCCCCATTGAGAAAAGGAAAACCATCAGCTATGCCATTCCCTACACACCGATTCTACGAAGATGTTTTGGCACTTTTCAGTGCAGGTATATTCGTATCCTTAGGCGTTGTATTTTTCGGAACTCAGGGAATTTTAACGGGTGGTAGTGCCGGAATCGCAATCATAGGAACACATTTTGTACCCTTTAGTTTTGGTGTTGTGTTCTTTGTCGTCAACATCCCTTTTTATTTTTTAGCATGGACAAAGCTCAGTAAACGTTTCACCGTCAATACCTTTATCTCGGTAACTTTGGTGTCGCTAATGACAGAATATATGGATCACTTTATTGTCATTTCTGATCTTAACCCAGTGTTTGCGGCAACTGTAGGCGGCATGCTCATCGGTATTGGCATGTTGATCATGTTTAGACATAAATCAAGCCTAGGTGGGCTGGGAATTTTAGCTCTTTATCTGCAAAATAAATTTAATCTTCGAGCGGGTCACATTGGTTTAGTGGCTGATTGTATTATTCTGTTGTCATCGCTGTTGATGTTTGAATTCAATATCGTTGTATTGTCAGTTTTAGGCGCAGTTACGTTAAATATTTTAATCGCAGTAAACCACATTCCAGGTCGATACACTGCGACTAAAAAGGTAAAGAAGAAACAACCCGAAGCGACTGCTCAGCAAGAACTCATGTTTGATGAGACAATACAGTCTTCAGGTAATTAGTTTTACTATTTAAACCGCAAACAATTGTTGTAAATCATTAAACGCCTTAAATTCTAAAGCATTGCCGCTAGGATCAAGAAAGAACATTGTAGCTTGTTCGCCAACTTGACCGGCAAATCTCACGTATGGCTGAATAACGAAATCGGTATTGTGTTGTTGCATTCGCTCAGCTAATGCGTGCCAATCTTGCATACTCAACACCACGCCAAAGTGCGGTACAGGAACGGATTTATTATCCACTTCATTGGGTTTGGCTGCTGAGGGCATATTTTCAACCAAATGTGTAACCAACTGATGTCCAAAAAAATTCCAATCTATCCATTGTTCGCTTTGCCGTCCTTTCGAGCAACCAATAACCTCCCCATAAAAACGCTCAGCTTGTTGCAAATCGTCGACCGGAATAGCTAAATGAAAGGGACGGATATCACTGTCGTTCATTATAAAATCCTTTTCAAAATTGATAATTTGAATTTACTAAAAGGTGGGTAACGCAAACTAACATCAAATTTAAAACTACGCTCCATCACCGTTTTCAAATGGCTTAAACGGTCAAAGCCAGATTGACCATGATAACTTCCCATCCCACTATTACCGACACCGCCAAAAGGTAGGTCAGGATTGGTCATAAACATAAATCCATCGTTAACACAGACATTGCCAGCTGACGTCTGATGCAACACTTTTTGCGCATAATCATCGTTGTTTGTGTACACGTACAAAGCCAGAGGTTTAGATCGCTCGTTAACAAAAGGAATCGCTTGGTCAATTGAATCTAATGTGACTATAGGTAAGATTGGTCCAAATATTTCTTGTTGCATTAGCTCACTGTCTAACGGCGGATTAAGAACCAAAGTCGGCTCGAAGTAACCCGTTTGAATGTTTTGCTTGCCACCAAAAACCACATTTTGACCTTCTAAATAATTAGCTAAACGCTGAAAATGTCGTTGGTTGATAATTTTGCCATAATCTTTACTCGTTTCAGCTGCCGCCCCATAAAACGCCGTTATTTTTCTCTCAATCGCCACCAACAATTGGTCTGCTATGCTCTTATCAACCAGAACATAGTCAGGTGCCACGCAGGTTTGCCCGGCATTCATCCATTTACTCCAAACTATTCTCGCCGCAGTAACGTCAATATTCGCCGAATTATCGACAATGCAGGGACTTTTCCCTCCCAGTTCGAGTGTGACTGGCGTGAGGTGTTTAGCCGCAGCTGACATTACTATTTTCCCTACCGCTTCACCGCCGGTATAAAAAATGTGGTCAAATCGTTGGGCTAATAATTCTGTGGTTTCATCAACAGCCCCTTCCACCACCGCAAAGGCATTATTATCAAGGTATTCAGGAATGAGTTCAGCTAAGAGTTTAGACATGTTAGCGGCTAACTCTGAAGGTTTTAGAACGGCACAATTACCCGCTGCTATCGCTGCCACCAAAGGTGCAAGAAGCAATTGAAAGGGATAATTCCAAGCACCAATGATTAAAATAGTTCCAAGGGGTTCAGGCAAGATATAACTTTTCCCCGGTTGCGCCCCCAGTGGAGTAGATTTCTTTCGGGGTTTCATCCATTTTTTTAAGTGCTTAAGAGTATGTTGAATATCTCCTAGCACAAAGCCTAATTCAGATATCCATGCTTCTGTTTTACATTTCCCCAAATCTTGTTCTAGGGCTGCAAGTAAAACATCCTGTTTCTCATGGATTAATAACTCCAGTTGCTTGAGCTGCTCTACTCGCCACTGATACTCTTTACTGTAGCCACTGGCAAACACTTCACGTATTCCCAACACTAAGTCCTGAATATCGCTAGATTGCGCAGGTTTTCCAGTATCTTGACTGGCAGTATTCATAAGCACCTCATAAAATTTTCAAGTATCTATAACTACACATGTAGCTATAACCGAATTATGCAATGGTTATGATGAATTATTGTTAATAATTGCGCCATAAAAAAAGCCGCTTAAAAGCGGCTTTATGATAGCGAACAACAAGGTTTATGCAGAAAATGGATGACGTAAAATAATCGTCTCGTTTCTGTCAGGGCCTGTTGAAATAATATCTATTGGTACCCCAGTGATTTCCTCAATACGCTTAATGTATTTTTGCGCAGCGTCTGGTAAATCATCATAGTTGGTTACACCATAGGAGTTTTCGCTCCAACCTGGCATAGATTCATAAACAGGTGTGATCAATTCGTAATCATCTGCAGCCATAGGAGGCACGTCTTTTACTGAGCCATCAGCCTGTTTGTAACCAATACAAATCTTCAATTCTTCTAAACCATCAAGCACATCTAGTTTGGTTAAACAGAAACCTGTAATTGAGTTAATTTGAACAGCACGTTTCATGGCTACAGCGTCAAACCAACCCGTACGACGTTTACGACCTGTAGTCGCACCAAACTCGTGGCCTTTGATACCAAGATGTTGACCAACTTCACAATCTAATTCAGTTGGAAAAGGCCCTGAACCAACTCGAGTGGTGTAGGCTTTTACGATACCTAGTACATAATCTAGATTAAGAGGACCAAAACCAGAACCGGTTGCCACACCACCGACAGTGGTGTTCGATGAAGTCACATAAGGATAGGTACCGTGATCGATATCGAGTAAAGTTCCTTGTGCCCCTTCAAACATAATGGCATCACCACGCAATCTGGCTTTATCCAATACGTCAGTGACATCAACAACCATTGATTTTAATACGTCGGCTACCGCTAGGGCATCTTTTAATACGGTATCAAAATCCACAGGTTCAGCTTTATAATACTGAGTCAGTACAAAGTTGTGATATTCAAGAATTTCTTTCAGTTTAACAGCGAAGTCTTCAGCATTAAACAAATCTCCCACACGTAAGCCGCGACGAGAAACCTTGTCTTCATAAGCTGGACCTATACCACGACCAGTTGTGCCTATTGCTTTAGCTCCGCGCGCTTCTTCTCGAGCCATATCTACAGCTATATGGTAGGGAAGAATTAACGGGCAGGCTTCACTGATAACCAAACGCTCTTTTACCGGGATTCCTCGGTCTTCAAGCATTTTCATTTCTTTAAATAACGCTTCTGGACTCAACACCACACCATTACCTATGACACAGGTAATATTGTCGCGTAAAACACCGGAAGGAATTAAGTGAAGAACGGTTTTTTCGCCGTCGATTACGAGCGTATGACCTGCATTATGTCCACCTTGATAACGGACAACATAGGTCGCTTGATCTGTGAGTAAATCTACTACTTTACCTTTACCCTCGTCACCCCATTGGGTACCGAGCACTACAACATTTTTAGCCATTGAAGAAAAACTGTCAGGAAATTAGGCGTGGATTCTACCAAAATTTGTGTTGATAAATCATCCGTTTTTTCAATTTCTCTGGGGTTTATTGCTAACTTATCGTAATTTTTCAGTAAAAAGATGTTTGCAGCGTCTAAAAACAACAAATTTACACACTTTTCGCCATTTTATTTTTCAAGTAGGAAGAACAGGCTGACTACACCTATAGTCACCATCACACCACCAATAGTGCGAAGTTGTTCATTTGGTTGAGTGGCAATTTGATAGATATAACTTTTCCAACGTTTAGGAAACAACATAGGTCCAATACCCTCTATCACGAGGACTAGCGAAAAAGCGATAAGTATAGTGTTGCCCAAAGTCACTTCCCTATGAATTAGTTAATCTTTAAGAATTGACATTGCGCTGATAAAAAAGGGTCAAAGGTAAACAGTGTCAATAATTTGCGACACCTAGTATGCCTTATATTGACTAAAATTAAACGACGTAATCATATTAAATTGGAATTAAAAAACATTTACTTATATTTATAAATCAATTGTTTGTCGCATATTTATGGACACCTTCAGGGTTAAATTTGTAACCGACGCCCCAAACAGTTTGCACAATTTGCGGGGAAGTAGCATCTTCTTCAATCTTAGCTCTAAGACGGTTTATATGAGAATTCACTGTGTGTTCATAACCACTGTGATGGTATCCCCAAACTGACTCAAGTAACTGACTGCGACTGAAAACCTGATTTGGGTGACTGGCCAAATGAAAAAGTAACTCAAATTCTGTAGCGGTGAGATCCAGGGCTGCATTATCAAACAGTACTAAGTGATTTTTTTGATTAATCACCAAACTACCTATGGTCAATGGTTTATCAGTTTCAGGTTCGATGTAACGACCGGCATCAGCTAGCAGTGCGACTTTTCTGAGCTGCGAACGCACCCTTGCTTGTAATTCCCTAACGCTGAAAGGTTTTGTCATGTAGTCATCGGCACCTAGCTCCAACCCTAATACACGATCAGTTTCTGAGTTTTTTGCCGTTAACATGATAATCGCTTGTTGAGGTTTCTTATCTCTGACCTGACGACAAATATCCAATCCACTTATCTGTGGCAGCATGACATCTAAAATCATTAACGAATAATCATCGTTAAGTGCACACTCTAAGGCAGCTTTACCATTATCAATATGCGTAGTTTCAATGCCTAATTCGGATAAATTAAGTCGAATCAAATTTGCAATATCGTTATCGTCTTCTACCAAGAGCACATTATCTGTCATTTTACACTACCTAAAAAATACAAAGTTAACTCTAGCATCTTGCAATTTACTAGAGCTCGATTGACTAGAGTTAACTGAGTGTAGCCCTATTATTCGATTCGAGTCACACTAATACTGATTACAGGGTTGTCGAATTTATGTTGAGAATCCAACACCGATGTGGCTAAGTTATCAGCTGAAGTAACCACTCCAGGATGCATTGCTACGTAATCAACATCGTCGCGCGCATCTTCAAAACCGACACCACCATCAGCAGGTCCAGGAATAGTCCCAGCAGCTTCAGAATTACCTTCAGTGCCCGCGTCATATGCAGCCATTGCGCCTTTCCAAGTATCTCCAACAGCTAATTGAGATAAATCCCAAGCATTAAGACCGGTAAAAGCATCATTTGTATTCACTAACATTGTCGCAACGGTTAGTTTAGCATCGGTGACGTCCTCTATATTCACTTCAAAGGTTTCACTAACACCAGGACCTACAGGTGCATCACCAGAGGCAGAAGCTAAAACCATGGGTAAACCAAGCAGGCTTGAGTTGTCGCCAGATTCAGCCATAGTTTCTAACTCAACTGACGCAGAATCACCAATCATCCAAAGGTTATCATCTGAGTGCAGTATTACAGCAATCGGTGATAGTGGCTGTCCATTGGTTAGATTAGTTACCGTAACTTGATAAGTCACATCCACGGCCACAGGCGGTAATGGGGTTTCAGGATCATCGTCATCATTACAGGCAACTAAACCAAGAGTAATAGAGGCAAGAATAGCCAAACGTAGCGGCTTGTTTTTAAATAATTGCAACATAACAGCCTCCTAGTTTACGGTTACAGTAACTTTGGCAACCGGGTTTAACCAACGATGAATGCTATTCACTATATCGCTTGTACCACCATCCGTTTCTGCATCCCCGATATTACCTCGGTGAACGTGAACGGTACTGTTCGACTCTTCACTCGTCACTCCAGAACCATTGCTGCCTAATAGCGGGTCAAGTGGAGGAGGCACAGGCATACTAGTACGCAATTCGTCATTTGCTTCTGTACCAGCATCATAAGCATTTAAGTAGAAAGTATAGGTTCCAGCTTCGCTAGGAATAGGCCAATTATCGAGTCCAACAAACCCATCATTGGATGGCAAAATCATTCCGGTAATAGATAATACTGTATTGGAATCATCAGTAGTAAGAGCTGTGCTTATAGATAATGATGGGGCGAGTAAACCACCAGCGGGGTCGGCTACCATATTGGCATTAACCGAAGTTCCGATACTCATTAGCCCGTCTAAACTTCCCATCTCAGCCATAGCTTCAATTTCAGCAGAAGCAGTTTCACCTAATTCAAACAGACTAGCTTCAGGCGTATGCGCAGCTACTAGTAAAGGAGTGAAATAGATACCTTGGGTAAGATTTTGGATTTCAACGGTAAGGTCAGCAGACCATGCAGGTTGCATAGCAACGGTCAGTAGGCTAGCGGTAAGCATTTTAGTACTTGTTTTCATAAATTTTCCTCGACAATAAGTTAGTTGACGAGAAGAATTCTGGACGGAAATTATCCCGAAAGTATCACGAAAGAATGACGAAACCTTCAAATCATCATCAAATGCGAGAAATTTCCAGTGAATTACGGTTTTTTACAAATAGCAGTTTTTATTCAAACCAGTTAGTTGGTTTATTTTGCAAACACCACTCAATCATATCTTCAACCGCTATCGGCCTACAAACATGGTAGCCCTGCACCCAATCACAGCCCCACTTTCTTAATAATTTAAGGGTTTCTTGGTTTTCGACTCCCTCGGCAATAACACCTAAGTTAAAGTTATGCGCCAATTCCAATATCGTTTGTACAATTTGTTGATCACTGCTTTGATCTGCCAAGTTTAAAACAAAGCTCTTATCAATTTTGAGTTCGGAAACCGGCAATTGTTTCAAATAGGCCAGTGAAGAATAACCAGTACCAAAATCGTCGATCGCTAATGAAAACCCGACTTCTCTGAATTTATTTAATTCTATTACTGCTTTTTGTGGATCGGCGACCAAATCACTTTCTGTGATTTCAAATGACAATTGGCTTGCTGCCACTTTATAGTGTTTTAAATGACGCTCGACAGCACCAAGTAAATTTGGATTAAGGATATCTTTAGCAGACAAATTAATGGCAATACAAATATCCAGCCCACTCTCAGACACCCGCTTTGCATCCATTATCGCCGTGCGAATCACGTAGTCGGTTACCTGTCCAATAAGGCCTGCTTGTTCTGCAATACCAATGAATTCATCGGGCGGCACAAATCCTAACGACTTGCTGTTCCAGCGAATCAATGCTTCGGCGTGGGTTACCTGACCTGTTTTTAAGTCTAATTTTGGTTGGTAAACCATGTTTAACTCAGATTTAGCCGACACCAGTGCATATTTTAGTTCTGATATTATGGCTAATCGTCGGGTATAACGTTTTTCAAAATCGTCTTGGTACTTAACGAGTAAGCTAGGAGATATACGCGCTTCATCCAATGAAATATTGAGTCGTTTAAACACACTTTCGGTATCGTCACAGTTTTCGGGACAACACAACATGCCCATTGCCAATTTAATATTCATCACAACTTCATCAATTATGATCGGCAATTCGATTTCTTTTTGGATATCTTTTAGTTTTTCCAGTGACAAAGGAGTTTCAGGGATCCACAAAAACTCCCCACCATTCAATCTTGCACTTTCGCCACCGAGTTGTTTAAAACGACTGGCAATGGTCTGTAGACAGTCGTCGCCACTTTGATAACCGAAAATATCGTTAACACCTCTAAAACCTATAATGTTGGCTCCAATAACTTGAAACTGTTGATTGGTCGCAAACTTTTTAGCTATCACATCTCTGATCTGGTACCTATTTTGTAAATCTGTCAGCAAGTCATGGCTGGCTTGATAACTGATTTGTTTTTGCCGTTCATGAATATTGGCTTGCATAGTTTGAAAGGAAGACGCCAACTCATCAATTTCAACGGTGTTAGCCTTTATATCAATGGGCTGTTCATAATTTCCGGCCGCGATTTTGTGTGCCACGAAAGACAACTTCCCCAAAGGCTTGGATAATTTTCGTGCCACCAGCGCACCAAGTATTAAAGCTAAAAGCACACTTAACAATGCAATAACGCTTACTTTGATTTGCAATTGATTGAATTCGCCAAACAATCGTTCAGAATCTTCTGACATCATGGCCCATATCTGACCGTTTTCTCGTTCCTTCAGCAAAAATGACTTAGATATGATTTGATGCTCTGGCATAAAAGACAATTTAAACCAAGAAATATCCTGGTTTTCAAACATTACACTAGCGTCAACAGCTTCTTTAGCTAAGGTGGAGGTGACAAACACTTGTTGTTGGTCACGATAGACTTTGATGGTGGCATCTAACTGGGTAATACTTTTCATCAAATCCAGTACACTTCTATCTATTTCAAAGCCCACCAGAGCGACAGCTGGTGCCCCAGGAACTCTTACCCGCAATAGTATTGCTTGATATAATTTATCATTTATCAGCAAAATTTCGCTAGCACCACCTTCATAAACAGCTTGTTCTATAAATTGCGGAAAAGGAAATTCATTGCCTACAATTAAACGCCCAGAGGTACTGTTGGTAACAGTGCCGTCAAGAGATATCAGGGCCATTAAATCTGCTGAAATACGCTTTGTATGATTACTCAGAACACTATCAATAGTTGGACTATCTTGACTACCTATAGCAGTTTTGAATCCATAATCAGAAGTGAGTACCTCAGCTGAACTAATCAACAGGTCCTCTCTGGCATCAAGTACTTGGGTAAATACTGATTCGGCGACTTTAAGATTATTTGCTAACTGCAACTTCGCTTGGTCAATCGTTGATATCCAAACGTTGGTCAGAATGGCGATCGCACACAGCAACACCAACCCACTTGATAACCTAAAAATATGTTGTTTTAACGATTTAACCGACATCAAATAACCACTTTTCCAAAGTTTCCAGCGCCAAATATACGCGAGGCTCCCTCGGTTTACTTAATAAATAAATAGCAACAATTGTGTTTTCAGCACTAACAGCAATTTCCAAAGCCATTCCTGCAGTGCATCATAGCGCAAAACTGAACGCCAACTGACGGGCAGTTTGCATTACGGATTAGTTCCAAGCAAATACTCTTCCCCAGGATTTACCACTAATCGCCCACTCATAGCTTCTCGGCCTAACAACATCAAATAGGTCATCTCCGAACGGTCAGTAAGGCTAAGATGAATTTTCCAAGACGCACCGGCTATTTCTAAAAGCGTTTCAATTAAGTAACGACGTTCTCGTGTTGCAGTAGAGCTTTTTACTTTACGCACAGCCTCCACTTTGGCTTCCCGCCTAACAATGTCATTTACATCGTGTATGTCTGGATGAATGTTAAAACTCACCCAGGTTTCACCGTCTTTTTCAAACTCTTCAATATCATCAACATGCAAAGAAGAGGTTGTCGCGCCGGTATCCACTCGAATATTTAAATTCTGAATAGCTAATTCAGGTAAGTTACAAAGCTCTAAAGCACCAATTACTGGCATATTTTGGTATGTCTGCATATTTTAACGTTCCCGTTTAATAAACCATTGGGGCTTCATTCAATACTAAGTTGTCTTGTAGCAATTCAACATTTTCAGCGACTGTATCCGGCTTTTTAAAATAGGCAACGTGATACATGGCTTCACCTTCTTGGGCCAATGGAATATTTTGCTTACCGATAACAATGCCTTCAGCTGGGCACAGTAGCGTGCCTAATTCATTGCCAAAGGGATCGGCAATTCTGGCTAAAGGGTCGCCCTTTTCTACATGATCACCAAGCTGCGCAATATGCTGTACAAAGCCACTTTCATGGGCTCTTACCCAGCCACTTTGGCGAGCTATAAAAGGCTCAATATCATGTTCTTTTTTCGAGCTACTTTTATTCAACATGCCGATGTCGCGCATTATATTGATAATACCTTTGACGCCCGCACGAATAGAAAATTCATCGTATCTAAGTGCCTGACCAGCTTCGTATAATACCACTTTTACACCTAAGTCAGCGGCAGCTTGACGCAATGAGCCATCGCGGATATCAGCATTGAGCATGACTGGTAAACCAAATGCCTTACACATATTTAGCGTGTCTTCATCATCCAAATTAGCGCGAACTTGGGGTAAATTACTGCGATGGATTGCCCCTGTGTGCAAGTCTATCCCGACATCACACTTTGCCACTACTTCTTTCAAAAAAGTGTGCGCGATTCGGCCGGCCAGAGAGCCTTTTTTGCTACCGGGGAAACTACGGTTCAAGTCACGTCTATCGGGTAAATAACGGCTTTGATTCAAAACGCCATAAACATTCACCATAGGCACAGCAATTAAGGTGCCGCGTAAATTTTTTATTGAGCGATTGCGAATCAAGCGACCAACAATTTCAATCCCATTTAATTCGTCACCATGAATTGCGGCACTGACGAAAATAGTTGGTCCCGGTCGTCTTCCTCTTTGCACATATACGGGAATAGACATATTGGTATCGGTATAAAGAGGTGGCATTTCAATATGTACGTGCTTTTTCTCACCCGGTAGAATTTCAACGCCACCTATAATGAGTTGCTCCATTAGCCCTTACCTTTGGTTCTAGTGCTATTGGGCTTGGCATTGGTTTCGAGAAACTCAATGATCATGCCAGCAATATCTTTGTTGGTTGCCTTTTCAATTCCTTCGAGTCCTGGGGACGAGTTAACTTCCATCACAACAGGGCCATTGTTAGAACGCAACAAATCAACGCCACACATATTCAATCCCATGGTTTTAGCTGCATCTACCGCTGTTTTGCGTTCTTCGGGAGATAATCTGACTATTTTCGCTGTTCCACCACGATGCAGATTTGAACGAAACTCGCCATCGGCCGCCTGACGTTTCATGGCGGCTATCACTTTTCCACCCACCACTAAACAACGAATATCTGAACCGCCTGCCTCTTTAATAAACTCTTGGACTAAAATACTGGCGTTGAGTCCCATAAAAGCTTCGATAATCGATTCCGCTGCTTTTTGAGTTTCAGCTAGCACCACCCCAATACCTTGGGTTCCTTCTAGCAATTTAATGACCACTGGTGCGCCACCAACGTTTTTAATCAAATCGTCGATCCGGTCTGGATGATTAGCAAAACCTGTTCTTGGCATCCCAATACCCTTGCGAGATAACAATTGCAATGAGCGTAATTTATCTCTAGAACGACTAATCGCAACGGATTCGTTTATGGAAAACGTGCCCATCATTTCAAATTGTCTTACAACCGAAGTACCGTAAAAAGTAACAGACGCGCCAATTCGAGGAATAACCGCATCATACTTAGGTAAAGCACGACCTTTATAACGAACTGATGGTCGACTACTGGTGACATCCATATAACAATGCATGGTATCGACAATATCAACTGTATGTCCCCGCGATTCGCCGGCCTCCTTTAGTCTTTTGGTAGAATAAAGGTTAGGATTTCGCGATAATATAGCGATACGCATTGTAAAACTCCGTATAATAAACTGGGCCCTATAGTACTTAGCTTTAGCTAAACTACAAAGCACTTTTAATGGGCTGATGGCGTGATTTAAACACCCCTTTGACGAATTAAAAGAATAGTCTCTAAAAGGCATAAAAACATTCTAAATTTGAATGTCTATTTTTCCTCTTTGAAGGTGCAATAAATAAACGTTTTGTACTAATCCGCAGTGTCATGTAGCCTAGCAGTTATAATTTCGGTACGCCTGCAAACCGTAAAACTGCATAAACCAAGGATAATTCATTCTCAATATGATCGAATTGATTTACCAACATCGTTTAATTTCCACTTTGGCGGTTGCCATTGTGTTGATTTCTCTCAAATACCTGTTAGTTAGCTTAGTGCGCTCTAGGGCCAAGAAAAAGCGTCAAGATAAACGCTATTTAGTAAGTAATATTAAAAACTTACTGAATTTCATTTTGATCGTATTACTACTCAGCTTTTGGATAAATGAAATTCAAAATTTTGCTCTTTCCATCGCTGCATTTGCTGTGGCAATTGTGATTGCAACGAGAGAATTTATTCAGTGTATTATTGGATTCTTTTACGTGATGTCTACGCGTCCGTTTAGGATTGGCGATTGGATTCAAGTTGACGGTTTCGCTGGTGAAGTATCAGCCATCGACTGGGTTAAAACCACTATGTTGGAAGTGGACATCGATCGTTATCAATACTCAGGTAAAACCTTGTTTGTACCGAACAATAGGTTGATTAGCAGCCCTATCAAAAACCTAAACTTCTTAAAGCGCTATGTTACTCATCACTTTACCATTACCCGTGATGAAGACATTAACCCTTACTTAATCATTGAAAATTTGCGAGAAAAAGCTCAGCAACAATGCGCAGATTTCTACGAAGTGGCAACCCGTTACAATCAAATAATTGAGCGAAGACTAGATGTTAAAATACCTGGGCCAGAACCTGTCATTGAAGTGTCCACCAACAATGTAGGTCACACTGAAATTCGCTGTACTATTTTTTGTCCCACAGAAAGAGCGATAGAAATCGAACAAAAGATCATGCAAGAGTTTATGGAATTATGGTTTATTGAATTTAATAAAATTCAACCTTCAAGCAGTTAATTGAAGAGCCTAAATTCGTCGCGATATGACGTTATAGGCAACAATCTGATTCAGTCAATACTGCACAGATTGTGCGATTAAAAAGTAATAGCTAATCCCTGCGGGGTAATATCAACATCTTTTGGAGCTATCTCACCAAAGCCCATTTTAAGTTGATTGAAGTCCACCAGCATAATCTCTGGTAAATTACGTCCAATAGTTTGTTTAATAGTTCGCACAGCATGCTCACTATCTTCGAGTTGATTTTCAATCATTTTGAAATCTTTGAGAATGGGTTTTTCGATTCTGAGGTGTCGATTTAACGGATCATAGTCAAACTGGCCCTCGATGGTGCCACGGGCAATAAACAATTTACCATCCTGTAAGCCTTTTATTGTGGTAGTGATATCGACGGTTTTGTCCAGTGCGTCTAATTTTACACTAGGATCATAAAACGTTGCTTCCACGCCCTGATATTCGCGAACAATGGGGAAACTCAGCAAAAGCACTGCATTTAGTTGTTTTTCTGAAATGGTAAAAACAAACGCGGAACTTTTGAACGAGGTTAGAAACATCATTAGTCCCAGTATCACAAGCAACCTTAATTTCACGACTTTTCCTTAAACCTATTTTATTCTGTTTGAGCACAGTAAAAGTTAATTTTGTTTGCTGTTTTAGGCGATTTTATTGCGCATTCCTAATCCACAATCAAATAGTCTCGTAAGACTGCATCTAAAGCCACAAAATATATTGTTATTATATGCCTAATAGAAGATGATCGCGCGACTATAATTAACCTATTGAACTCCACTATTTATCACCTAGGTAGATGTAGATAAGCAGAAAGCATGTTCGATTTAATGTCGACAAATATTTATTCTGCACAAGGTTGAAACAGCCTTCTCACAAATGGACGTTTGTATTGTGGGCACTATCACGTTGTAGCGAAGAAGCTGTAAAAGGAGAAATAAAGATGTCTAACCACAGTCAACTTGATTCATCACAAACGAGTCTCATTTGGTCACTATTTGTTGATGAAAAAGGGGTTAGTAGTGATGGGAAAACTGCCGATATATTCACGCCAGAGATCAGCGCTGGTTACAACTGGGTTCATCTCCAAGCTGACACCCTTGACGCATGGGATACCATGAAAGGGCTAGGCTTATCTGATGTGATATGTGACTCATTGTCTGCATTAGAAACTCGTCCAAGAGCGTTGTTACAAGACAATGGTATTTTGATTTATCTACGTGGCATAAATTACAACCCAGATTCCGAATTAGAAGACATGGTGTCACTGCGCATTTGGTTTAATGATCATCATGTTGTTACGGCTCGTCGCAGAGACCGCATATTATATTCAGTCCAAGATACCAAGAGTATGATTGAAAGTGGCGACGCGCCAACCGATACTGCTGACTTTATTTTATTGCTCATAGGTAAAATCGCCAGTCGAATTAGTGAGGTCGTTGAAGCGCTAGACGAAGAGCTGTCAGCATTTGAAGCGGAAGGTGGACTCGAAAGTTCTGACCGTTATGCACTGAGCATGGTGCGCAGAAAATCAGCGGCCGTCAGACGTTATCTAGCGCCACAACGTGACGCATTAGACAACTTATACAGAATGGCTAAATTCTTTAGTCAAGAGCAAGCCTATGAACTAAGAGATTTGACCGATCGCATGACTCGCTATGTTGAGGATCTCGATTTAGCTAAAGAACGTTCAATGGTACTGCAAGATGAGCTTCGTAACCGCATCGCTGAGCAGCAAGGAATGCGTATGTATGTTTTATCCCTAGTGACTGCGATTTTTCTTCCGCTGTCATTTTTAACTGGGATATTTGGTATGAATGTAGCGGGGTTACCAGGTACTGAGAATCCAGAAGCGTTTAATTATTTAGCGTCGTCAATGGTGATAGTCGCAATAATTATGTTGGCAGCCATGCTGTGGAAAAAATGGTTATAAATTAAGGTGAAGTAAAATGGCAGATCAAATTTCCGATTTAATCCACGAAGCCGTCAATCTCGATGATGAATCCGATAGCGAGATAATACATAGTAAAATAGCAGTTCAAGATGAGGCTGATATAGCACTGCTATTGGAGTCTCTGCCGCTGGAGCAACGCATTAGCGCGTGGCATGCTTTGCCCCGACATAAGCAACTCGATGTATTGGTAGAAATGCGTGGCGATCCAAGGGAAACCTTACTCGCGGCCACTCCTGATGAAGAATTAGAAGCACTATTCACCGACGTTGATGCTGAATCCCTACTAGAGCTATCAGATTCTTTGCATAGCCGATTATTGGATCTCGCGTTAGAGGCGATGGATAAGAAGCAAAGACAATTATACGAAGGTGCAAATCAATATTCAGAAGAGCAAATAGGCCATTGGCGCAACCCAGAAAACTTGATTTTACCCTTGTCTGCAAAGGTCAGCGATGCGAAACGATTTTTACGCAGAGAAATTCCTGATTATGCAGATTGTATTTATTTGGTAAACAGAGCCGGGCAATATTCTGAAGCGGTGAAGCTTTTCAAAATTTACTCGACTCCAGAGCACACTCCCCTGGCAGATATAGCCGAGGATGATATTACCATTGTTAAAGCCAGTGATGATTGTAATAGCGCCGCACTTAGCGTTCAACGTTCGGGTTTTACCAGCCTGCCATTGGTAGATGAAAACTTTAAGTTTCTAGGGCGGGTCGATATTGGTTCAGCATGTGAATTATTAAATGAATCATATGAGCGCCAATTAATGGCCGGCGCAGGTATGGATGAAGATGAGGATCTTTTTTCTTCGGTTAAAAAGAGCGCTAAAAATCGGGCATTGTGGCTAGGCATTAATTTACTTACGGCCTTCTTGGCGTCATGGTTTATTGGTTTATTTGAAGCCACTTTGCAACAAGTAGTGGCACTTGCGGTCTTAATGCCAGTAGTAGCAAGTATGGGTGGAATCGCAGGTAGTCAAACTTTAACTTTGATTATTCGTGGATTAGCACTTAAGCAAGTAAATGCTGCAAACCTGAAGGCGTTGTTGATCAAAGAACTAAAAGTCGGCGGCTTAAATGGGGTTATTTGGGCAATAGTCATTGCCACTGTCGCGTCATATTGGTTTGGTAGTGGAATGTTAGGGCTGGTAATAGGTTGTGCAATTTTAGTCAATATATGTGCCGCTGCTCTGGCTGGCGTAGGGGTTCCTGTGCTGTTAGATAAGCTAAAGTTAGATCCTGCATTGTCTGGCTCAGTGATTTTGACCACTGTCACTGACATTGTCGGATTTGTGTCTTTTCTTGGTTTAGGAGCACTCTTCTTACTCTAATCACGCACTATCTAATTAAGTTGTCATGGTTTTTGCTTAATCATAATTTTTGCAGTGATATAAAACCGTTTTCGAGTATGTGGGTCTAATCAGTAGGGTTATTTATTTAGTGTTTAAGAAATTAAAAAATGCTTGGTTTTTAAGCTTCTTGCTTGTTTTGGCTTGTCGCCAAGCTGTTGCTATTGATGTGTCTTTAGAGGGCGTTGATGATAGCGATTTGGAAACCAATATTGCGGCACACCTAAGCACGCTCTCAGCTCCAGCGGATTGCAATTTATCTGTAGATGAGCAAATAACCATTGAAAACAAAGTCACTGAAGCTGGCCGCGCATTTGGCTATTACAATCTCTCCATCGATTCGATTGCTTACAATTCCAGCGAGAAATGTAGCTCACTCAAGTTAAAACTTGAAACAGGTCCACAAGTAAAAATTACTCAACTAAATGTCATAGTTACTGGTGATGGTAAAGAAGACGAAGGATTCAAAAGTATTATCAATAAGTTTCCAATCAAAAAAGGGGAGCCATTAATTCATGGTAAATATAAATCTGCCAAGTCTAGATTCGATTCCGTTGCGTTAAACCGAGGCTTTTTTGATAGTAAATTTATTATTAGTGAAATAAAGGTGGATGTAGAACAAAACAGCGCGCAAATCCGTCTCGAATACCAGACAGGTCCACGTTATCAATTTGGTAAATTAAAGATACCTGAGGATCAAAGAGCCTCTGAACTTATTATGCAAGTTCTCCCATTTAAAGAGGGTGACCCCTATCTCGCGTCTAAGCTAGGCGAATTTAACCAAAGCTTGGGGCAAACTGAGTACTTTCAGCAAGTTGTTGCCCGTCCATTATTGGGCGAAGCTGAGCAACATCAGATTCCAATTGAAGTTGTCGCAGTAAGTCGTCCCAGAGATATTTTTAATGTAGGAGTAGGCGGCGCTACGGATACAGGTCCTAGGGTTACATTGGGTTGGCAGCGACCATGGGTAAATAGCGATGGGCACAGTATGAGCGCAAATATATATGTTTCTGAGCCCAAACAAACGGCTAGTGTGAAATATAAAATTCCCATTGAAGATCCGTTAAATAACTATGTATCAGCCCAACTTGGTGTGAAGTCGCTATATGATAATGATACTAACAGTGACACGATTTCACTGGCTTTACAGCGACATTGGACTGGTGAAGATAATGAGTGGAATAAAATTGCGTTCGTCCGTTTAGAGCAATCTCGCTTCCAACAAGCAGAAACACCTTTGCAAACTACCACGCTATTAATTCCAGGTTTCACCCTATCCCGTCATCGCAGTAGAGGCGGTTTAGATGTGAATTGGGGGGATTTGCAGTTGGTAACTATTGAAACAGCAAGCGACGCTGTTGTTTCAGATATCAACTTGGCCAGAGTGACATTTCAAACCAAGTGGTTACGAAGTATTGGGGAACATCGGTTCTTAATGCGTGCCGAAGTCGGCGCTCTATCAACCAATGACTTTGACCAAGTACCATCAGATTTACGCTATTTTACCGGTGGCGACCAAAGTGTCAGAGGATTCGCCTATCAATCACTTGCGCCTAGGCAAATCGATGATGATGGTGAAGATGGTGAGCTACTTGGAGCAAAATACTTGAATGTGGCAAGTATCGAATACAGCTACCCGGTTTCAGATGAATGGCGAGCGGCAATATTCACGGATGTGGGGGGCGCAAGCAACAAGCCTTTAGAAAAATTAGCCTACAGTCTAGGTGTCGGCGCAAGTTGGATGTCTCCGGTAGGTCCAATTCGCTTTTATCTTGCCAGTGGACATGGTGATTACGGTAATTCAGTACGTTTTCATTTAGCGATGGGGCCTTCTATATGATGTGGTTAAAGCGCACGGGGAAATGGACCGCATACATACTAATCATTTTAATTTGTCTAATCGGCTTTTTATTCACGCCATGGGGAACCTCAAGCGTCATAGCCATCGCCAACAGTTCCGTTGATGGCCTGAACATTAGGCACAAATCAGGTGGTTTACTAGGGACGCTTGAGTTTCAAAAAATCAAATTCCAATCTAGCACTATAGATATTGATGCCAGCAATTTAAAAACCAATATTGATTGGTCATGTAGCTTATTAATGCAAGTCTGCTTGAGCGAACTTTACTTAGGCAAAACCACAATTACTGTGGGCGAGTCTGAGCCAACTGAGACACAAGAAGCCTTGCAAAAAATCAGCTTACCCGTGGCTGTAATTGCACCGAACATCCAACTCAATAATCTCTCAGTAGAGATTGAAAACGTCGCCAAAATATCCTGGCAGTCGTTATTGGCCAACCTAAACATGCACAAGGTATTGAATATAGAATCATTGGAAATACGCCAGCCAAAGATCGTTTTAGCCAATAAGGAACCGCCTGAGCAAGCTGCTACAGATCAACAACCCACGATTAATATTGGGCAAATATCTAACTGGCAATACCAACCCGTTGAGTTACCACCATTGATGATTCCCATTGATATTAATGGCAAAAAGATAGTTATTCGCAATGCCCGTATTATGCAAGTAGATGAGGAAATTTTTGCATTCAACCGTTTATCAACCGGAGTAATTATTGAGGACAGCAGTCTTACTATTGAACAGTTCGAATTGGAACATGAATTGATCAATGTGCAAGTCGATTTAGCGCTAAGCAAAGATTATCTGTTGGCCCTTTCTAGTAAGGCGCAAACCACCGACAACAACCAGAATCAACTAGTGCTCCAGGCTAACGCCAATGGTGATTTAAAAGCCTTAGAATTCGACACCCAAATAACTGGGGACATTAATGCTACAGCACAAGGAAGCGCTACATTAGACTCACCTAAGCTACCAATAAATCTTAAAATAAACTGGCAACCAGTGACCTTGCCTGCAGAACAACCGATACATATTTCGTCAGGAAATCTTAGTTTAGTGGGCGATATGGAGAACTATCAGCTCGATTTGCAAACTAGCCTATCTGCTACCGGAATTCCCACCAGTCAGGTGCAGGTTGCAGCAAGTGGTAACAACCAAAAAATTCAACTGACTAAGGCTCAAATCAATACTCTTGGGGGAAATATTCACACCTCCGGCGTAGTTGTGTTAACCGATGTAGCCCGCTGGCAAGGTAAAGCTCTAGTTGAACAGATTCAACCTGGGTTATTCTGGTCGGATTTAGAGGGCAGTATTAACGCAAGCCTTATGCATAGTGGCGTGTTCGGTTCAGACGTATTGCAAGCCAAAATAGACAAGCTGAGTGCCGATGGGAATTGGTTAGGTTATCCGCTCAAAGCAGCTGGTAACGCTTCCTATGATAAAAACTCGGGGTTAGACATTCCGAGTTTAAGTTTGGCCAATGGTGAAAACACGCTCACCGTCAAAGGAAAACTCGACAGTCAAAATACTCTTGCAGCAAAATTAGACTTTATTGGCAAAGAGTTAACTCAACTGTATCCGGATTTGGACGGAAGCACAGGACTAAGCGCCAATATTTCAGGTACTTTAACTGAACCGAAAGTTGAATATGAATTAACAGCATCGCAAGTTAACTATCAAACAATTTCATTGCACAGCTTAAGCTCAAAAGGAAGTGTAAATTGGGATGAAAATAAACGCTTTGATATTCGCACCAACCTTGAACAGCTGGTGATTAATCAAGAACCTATCAATACGATTCAATTCGAACTAGCCGGTGACGCAAAGCAACATAAACTGATTACCAAAGTCGATAGCCAAGCATTTCAGATAGATTCCACAATCGAAGGTCATCTTGAAGAAACAAAATGGGTTGGCCAGTGGATAACTGGTAACTTCAGCAGCCAATGGGGTGCATATTCTCTAGATCAGCAAAACACCCAACTTTTAGCTGATTGGCAGAACCAGCACTACCAAATAGATGCACATTGTTGGAACGACCAACAGGCCGAACTATGTGTTAATCAAGCCTCCTTTAAAAACCAAATTGCAGAATTCGATATACATGGCAATCAACTGGAACTATTACAAATAATCAGTCAGTTTGTTCCGCAGTTGCAGAACATATCCACTGATACTCAATTCTTTTTCACCGCAAAAGGCAAATGGCAGGCAGATTCCCTACCTGTTGCCAAAGTTGCAGGACATTTTTCACCTACATCTGTAAAAATAAAGGGCTTAAAAAAGCCTGTAGATATGCAAAAACTCGCGTTTGATATGTCTGTGGATGGGCAACAAGTCATTTCCCATTTTGACTTTCAAACACAGAGCTCTGGCGCAATTGATTTAGATTTAACCATCACCGACCTCGAACAAAAGCGCAACTTACAGGGGGAGTTAAAACTAAAAGATATTTTAGCTAAGCCATATCAAGAACTGATCCCCCAATTAACAGAACTATCAGGAACTGTGAATGGCAACTTAGCACTATCTGGCGATTTAAAAACCCCACTTCTAGACGGCAAATTACAACTCAAAAACTTCAACTTTGCTGGAGAAGAAATACCTGGGCGGGTTTCAGACTGGAACCAAGATATGGAATTTGCCGGCCAGAGTGCCAAACTCAAAGGTGACTTTATGTTTGGTAATGGCAAAGGTAGCAGTGCTGGGACATTAGATTGGACGGAAGAGTTAATCGGTGATTTCAGCCTTAAAGGAGATACATTTGAATTGGAGTATCGCGATTTAGTCAGAACCCGCTTTTCTCCCAACTTACAGGTAGAAATGACGAAAGAGGCAATCAATGTGTCCGGCAGTACAGATGTCTTTTATGCCCGCATTAAAGTTAAAGACTTACCGGCCAATGCGCAATCACCCTCTGACGATACCATTATAGTCAATCAACCTGTTGAGGAAAAAACCGTAACTCGTGACCTAAATATGGTTTTTAACGTCAACATTGATCCGAAAAAAACTGACGATGTAAAACTGGAAGCATTCGGCTTAAAGACCGACCTTCGCGGTTCCTTAGAGCTAAAACAGTCAAACCAGAGGTTAACTGGTAACGGCAGTCTTAATTTAGTTAATGGGACTTATAAGGCCTTCGGTCAAGATTTAGTCATTCAAAAAGGTAATATTTTATTTTCAGGTCCATTGGACAATCCGCGCTTAGATATAGAAGCTATTCGTGACGAAAGCAAAACCGAAGACGATGTTATTGCGGGTGTCCGAGTATCAGGTGCTGCGGAGCAACCATCAGTCGAGGTATTCTCGACTCCTACGATGATCCAAAGTGAGGCGTTATCATACTTACTATTGGGTAAAAGCATGTCTAGCGAAAGTCAAACGTCCAATGATCAAGTTCTCGCTGCAGCACTGCTAAGCCAAGGACTTAAAGGAAGCGAAAATAAGGTCGACCAATTAGGCCGCAAATTAGGTATCGAGGATTTAGCCTTAGGCGCCAACAGTGACGACGATGGTACGCAAATTTCATTATCAGGAAATATAGCACCGGGAGTGCAGTTACGTTATGGCGTAAATGTGTTTGACTCTTCAACTGAGGTAGCCTTGCGTTATCAGATATTACCTAAATTGTTTTTAGAAGCAACTAGCGGAATAGAGCAAGCTTTGGATGTTTATTATCAATTTAGCGTAGGAGGGAAATCAATTTCTGATGACGAATAATGACAACCTGAGATTTTGATAACGGGCATACGATTGTTCTAATCTAGCTGGGCATGGGTCATCAAGTGTGGTGGTTAAAATAGAGCCACAAAAATCAATTAGAACACTAAACAATTTAGAGACTGGCCGCACTGTAAAAAGTGCTCTTTTAAACTACTCAGGAGCTTGAATTCCGCCCACTTGCAATAGTGGCGCTGCATCAATATCTTCAGCATTCATCATCATAGCCATTCTCTCCATTGTCGCCAGCATTTGCGATTGTTCCCATTCTTCCATGGCTTCAAATCGTGCAATAAAATGCTGCTGCAACAAGGTTGGAGACTCTTTAATTGCGTCTTTTCCCTCTTCGGTAAGGTGAATTTCTACCTTACGCTTATCAATAGAAGACCTTTCACGGATCACAAAGCCCCTACTCTCTAAACGATCAAGAATACTGGTTACAGTAGCAGAGCTTAAATTTATGCTGTTAGCAATATCCTTCACCATCACGCCATCGCTAAACGAAATATGCTGTAAGACAATAAGTTGCGGCGAAGTTAAGCCTGTTTCTTTACTTAATTTTTTTGAGTACAAGTCAATCGCGCGGATGACCTTACGCAACGAAACCAAAAGCGATTCGTATTTTTTCATAGTGGTAACTACCTATTAATTTGCATTGAACTCTACCAAATAAAGGAAATAGCGCAATAAAAAAGCGTTTTAATATAATAATTTACAATTAATTATATTATTCACAATGATTAGTTATTCGCATTAAATGCATACATATTCACATAGGGTTGATTAGGGTAAATAGCTATCCAGACAGATCTTTATATTAACATCTATAACAACTCGCTCAGAGCCCCCGTCGTTGCTTATTTGAGCAAAAAAAGGCATAATATCGTTCGTATACTAATTAATTCAATACGATTAATTAGCTCAAATCAAATTATTAATAGTTAAAAAGCAGGAAAAATGAATACGTTTAATTGGAAACGAATCGTAATTAAAGTAGGAAGCGCACTTATTGCACCTAAAAATCAGGGGTGTAGCTCACACTTTTTATTGGGAATCGCACAATTTATTGTTAAATGTCGCGCTAAAGGAATCGAAGTAGTATTGGTTTCGTCTGGTTCAGTAGCGGCTGGCCGTCACCTATTCCAAGGTGAAACAGAAAGTATCGCCATCAAAAAAGCTATGGCTGCCGCAGGGCAAACTGAAATGATGGCCACTTGGGACCGTTTATTTGACTTTCCTTCAGCACAGATATTACTAACTCACGGCGACCTACGAGATAGGGAACGCTACGTGAGCATACGCGAAACAATTTTTTCATTATTGCAAAACGGCATCATTCCGATCATCAACGAGAATGACACTGTGACAACCGACAATTTGCGCGTAGGTGACAATGATAACCTTGCTGCCATGGTTGCAGGTGCAGCCGATGCTGATTCTCTCATCATCTGTTCTGATATCGACGGTCTTTATGACAAAAACCCTCATACTCATGACGATGCAAAACTCTTATCTTGGGTTTCAAAGATTGACGAAGACATTTACAAAATGGCTGGTGGGACGACTAGTGCAACAGGCACAGGCGGAATGCGCACTAAAATCGAAGCGGCAGAAAAAGCAGTTTCTCACGGCATCGATACTTTTATTGTTAACGGGTTTACCGAAATCACCTTCAACATGCTGTTAGAAGGTAAAAATCCAGGAACTCATTTTCAGCCACACGAAACACCAATGAAAGAACATGAGCATTGGATGAAACACACATCCAAAGAGCAAGGTGTGGTAGTGGTTGGCAACGACGTCGACATTACTTCATTGGACGATGATGATGCTCTAACCAGTGATGAAATCATCGAAATTAAAGGTAGCTTTTCAGTTGGTGATACCGTTCTTGTACGCAAAGGCGACGGTACAAGGTTAGCAAAAGCTCGGTCAAACTACAGCAGTTGTCTTTTGACATTTATTGCTGAACAAACGGACCAAGATTTCGCCAACGAATTTCAGCGTCAGACGGGTCCGATTATATCAGACAAAAATATAGCACTATTGGAGAAACAATGAGTTTAATTAGAGACCTATCTCTACAGGCTGCAAAGGCAGCCAGAAAACTAGCGGTATTGGATACCGAGAAGAAAGACCGTGTATTACGAGACATGGCAAAAGCACTTAGAAATGGTGAGCAACACATATTGAAAGCAAATCAAGTGGATTTGGATAACGCCAAGCAGGCCCAGTTATCTGATGCCATGATGGACCGACTCACTTTGAATACTCAGCGAGTAGAAGATATGGCGGTGGGTATCGAAACCATCGTTAATCTTGCTGACCCTGTGGGTATCCAACGTGAATTGGGCCAACGTCCCAATGGTTTAGAAATTAGTAAAATGCGCGTGCCTTTGGGTGTTGTGTGCATGATTTACGAAGCCAGACCGAATGTAACAGCCGATGCAGGAGCCTTGTGCTTCAAATCTGGCAATGCGGTTATTTTACGCGGCGGTAAGGAAGCTCTAGCCTCAAGCAAAGCGATTTCCGAAATTCTACAAAACGTACTGGTTGAGCATGATTTACCAGCAGAACTCATTACGGTTGTACCTAATCCTGATCGTAAATTGATGCAGGAACTACTAGAACAGCGTGAGTTTATTGATGTTGTTATCCCTCGCGGTGGTGAAGGCCTGATAAATTACGTAACTGAAAACAGTAAAATACCAGTCATTCAGCATTTCAAAGGTGTCTGTCATTTGTATTTTGATGCTGACGCCGACTTTGAAACCGCTATTCAGTTGTTGATCAATGGTAAAACACAACGTACTGGTGTGTGTAACGCAATTGAAGGTTTGGTTGTTCATAAAGACATTGCTGAACAGATATTACCCATCGTTAGCGATGTGCTGATTCGCCACTCAGTTACAATTAATGCCTGTGAACGTTCTGCTGAACACATAGCCCGCTGTAACGTAATTCAAGATGAGGACTTTGGAGAAGAGTATTTAGATTTGGAAATTGCGATAAAAACAGTGGATAGCATGGATGATGCTCTGGATCACATTGCAAGATTTGGCAGTAATCACACTGAAGTTATTTGTACACAAAACGAAGTATCAGCAAAACGTTTCCAACGCAGCGTTGATGCCTCAGTGGTTATGGTAAACGCCTCTTCACGGTTTTCAGATGGCAGTCAATTGGGCTTAGGCGCTGAGATTGGTATAGCAACAACTAAATTGCATGCTTACGGACCTATGGGTTTAGAGTCTTTAACCACCGAAAAGTACTTAGTTAACGGCAACGGTCAAATTCGGGCTTAAAAAAGTCTTAGATAGCCAATACAATGCGAAAGCTGCCCGTCAGCTTTCGCATTTTTTTGACTCAAGGCGCGTCTTGACTAAACTGAGAAAGTAGTAACCATCCTGATAAACAGCTAGCCGCAGTTACAAAGGTTCCCCAAGCCCAATCTTTTAGCGTGATTCCCAAAGGCCATCCTTCTAATATTGCGTAATTAGTGAGGTTATAAGCGCCATAAGCCGCAGCCCCTAACACAGCACCATCGAGGAATACTTGCCACCACTGCGCATGTTGGTTCTTTAGAACCACTAAATACACAGCCGCAGCGCAATACAATAGATAAAATGTTATCCAAGGCATTAACGGGTAAGACTCCCGCAACATACCTTGCATCGCCTCCAGATAGGTATTTTTAGCAATGAGTCCTAGCCATATACCGTCTAAAATCAGATAGCAAACTGCCACCCCTAAATAAGCGACCAAAAACGATTTCATATTTTACTCCCTGCTATTTACTGAATTTGAACATCAACTCTTTATACCCCGCAAGTCTGAAAAAGATACATTTGTCCTGTAATAATTTCCGTATCAACCTATATTCAGTTTAATTTCACGCGCTAAAAATAATATTTTAATCTTTTAATATCAAAAAGTTAGATGAAACTTGACGTTATGGCACCAAGTTCGCAATAGCTAACACAGAAACGCAAATTAAACGAAATTACATTCTTTAGGGAGAATCCAATGGAAATTTTTGAAGCTATTCGTAGAGACCATGAAAAACAACGTCTACTGATGAAAATACTTGTAGAAACCTCTGGTGACACACAGAGCCGTCGTGATTTCTACGGCGAACTTAAACAAGCATTAGTAGATCACGCAATTGCTGAAGAACGTTATTTTTATTCGCCACTGATGAAGTCTGACCAAACCATTGAACAATCGAGACACGCAATTGCAGAGCATCACGAAATTGATGAGCTAATTGAAAAGCTAGACGAAACTGAAATGAGTTCACCAGGCTGGTTAGCTACTATGAAAAAACTTAAACACTTAGTTGAGCATCACTTGGAAGAAGAAGAACACGAATTTTTCCAGCAAGCTGGAAAGGTATTGTCAGCCAATCAAAAAGACCAACTGGCTGATAAATATCAGGTGGAAATGCAAAAACCTCATTAACGATTTAGTTCCTCTCCCCTACTTAGGGTCCTGTTGCTCTGATTAAGTTCTAGAGCAAGCCACTGTCTTCAACACTACTGGGGGCAGTGGTTTTTTTTATTGTTTAGATGCGTTAGTAAATGTTATCGCCATTCAAAGTGAGTTATCACTGGTAGATGTTCAGATAGCTTAGAAAAAGTAAGCGATTGAATCCCCATACTTTTTTTCTCCGTTGCGGTAATGTCATCGGGATCAAATATGTAACCGCCGACCAACTGAAGTCTATTCGGACTGTAAATTACTAAATCCATCACTCTAGAGGGAAACTTTTTACCTCGACCATCCCAAGTCCAAGTTTGTTTCCCATCCAAATGCTTCAACTCTGCGGCGATCAAACCAAAATGGGGTTTAGAGTAAGGCCCTGAAAGTATCAGCAAAGGCATTACTGTACTAACCAGATTGAAATCTCCCGCTAAAATTATTCCATCCACATGGGTGCGTTCAATTACTTTTCCAATTAATCGGCGTATTTCCCTTGCCTCAATTCTTCTTTTATCTTCAGCCCAACTGCTCGGGTCACTACCACAACATTCTAAATCAGCAGAAACCACCAACAATCTATTTCCACCCTCGAGTAATATCACTCCGTTAACTGCTATTCCGTCATCTAAGGTATTGGCGTACTTCACATCACCTGCATTAATCATACGCTGGTGTATGCGCTTTTTTTCAGACTTTGGATAGGGGATTATGTTTGAGAATTCCGGCAAGACTTCGTGAGGAAAACGGCTAATCACAACATTTCGTTGCCGTCCCCCACTGCTGCCAAAATTGATATGCCAATCCGTGTTTTGTGCCAAACTATCTTTAGGTAAAGCGTTATATAAGTGCGATTTATTGGTTAAAGGGGAAACTTCGTCTAATAATAAAATATTCGACTTGCCTCTAGCGACAAGTGCTTTAAGTACCTCAGGAGACTTCACAAACGCATCTCCTGACACATTCCAAGATAGCACGTTGATATTCCCTTTATGACTTCCCCCCTGCGCTGCAGCATCAGGTTTGAAGTCGACAGAACGATTAGTTGATAAGTTTGCAGTAACAATTGTGTTTTCAGCTGATATGGCAGTTAAAGGGATGAACATCAGCAAAACGGTGAATATGATTGGCATAATCGTGTTTTTCTTATTGTGAATAAAAAACGGAGATTAGATTATAAACAATTTACTATTTAATGTCCGCAAACTCTCAGCCCCGCAGTAAGCTAAACAACTAAGCATTGTCATAAAACGAAAATACTGGTTTAACGAATTCTGAATATTTAAAGAAAAGTTGCCTTTTGTGCTTTTAAAAGTCAGTAATTAATGAAAAGATCTGTTTACTTTATCTTCATCGAGCAGCAACCCCATGGAACGTTTAAAACAAAGGATAGTGATTCTTGTCAGTCTGATAAGTTTAACTGTTAGCCAATTTGCCGTGGCGCAAGTAATTACCGATTCAGATCTGGAAGAAGAATCAAGTAAGGTTGAAGAAACCTTAACGGAAAAACGCGACGCCTCAGATGACTTAGCATTAAAAATTCCCTTTGCAATAACCCAATATAAAACCAATTATATTTTGCCAGTTACTTACGTAAAAGATCCTAACACTATTGGCGTAACTGAGCTGGATTCAGAAAACGTCGATAATCTAGAAGCAAAATATCAAATCAGTGTGAAGCTGCCAATTCACATTAACGATGACAACTTATCTGGGATATACGCCGGTTTCAGTGTGACATCTTTTTGGCAGGTGTATAACGATGAGGCATCAAAACCATTTCGTGAAACTAATTATGAACCGGAAATATTCTATTTTTGGAAAACCCATTATCGATTCCTAGGCATAAAATTTGATCAAGTTCACTTGGGGTTAAATCATAATTCCAATGGCCAAAGCGGGTTAAAATCGAGGAGCTGGAACCGTTTATATGCGTCTGCATTGTTTAGTGACAAAGACTCAGTGTATTACCTTAAAGCCTGGTATCGGATCCCAGAAGATGAAAAAGAAACAGTAAATAGCCCAGAAGGGGATGACAACCCAGACATTACCGATTATCTCGGGCATTTTGAGATCGGATATGGAAAAAAGGTCGGCAACTTCAATTTTCTCACTTTAGTCAGAAATAATTTAAAATCAGATAATAAAGGCAGCATTGAGTTGAATATCACCTATCCTTTAAACAAAAGGTACGATGTCGTATTCCAATATTTTAACGGTTATGGTGACTCTTTGATTGACTACAACCGTCACCAACAACGTTACGGTATAGGAATTCAACTCAAATATTTGTAATGTGTAAAAAATGCGAAAGCGCCTGTATTTATTGCGCCCATTTAACCTTTAAACACATAGGACTATAATTTTTATTTATATATCAATAAGATAGAAAACATTAAGGTTGGCACGTAGTTCGCTTTACTTTGTCGAGTAGATTCAATTTTCGAAATAGGGTGAAGTATGTTTATTATAAAATACTATGGACTGGGCGGGATTTTATCATTAGCTCTTGCCTTGCTGATTGATAGCTTTTTGTTCAAAGTATTGTTTATCTGGATTGGCCTTTCGCTTATTTTGGTCACCTTTGCCTATTCAGTCCAATCACCTAAAATTTTTAGAAAAAAAATTGATGGTTCAATCCCATTCTATGTGAAGTGGGTTTTTGTGCCCTTTTTTGTTGGTGTGCAGTTGTATAACGCTTGGGCTCGTAAAAACGACAGCGTCCCGCCAATCCAAAAAATTCGTGACAAGCTATTTCTTGCCTGCCGCTTATTTCCTTCCGATATGCCAGAGCTAAATCATTTAGAAGTCAAAGCGGTACTCGATGTGACGGCTGAATTCGATGGGCTAGATGTTTCTGCCCATGGTGAAAATATGGACTATCTGAATGTTCCCGTATTAGATCATCAAACTCCTTCGAAAGATGATTTGATGCAAGCCATTAGCTGGATAGACAATCATATTAAAACCGGCAAAGCCGTCGTTGTCCATTGTGCGCTAGGTAGAGGTCGCTCAGTATTGGTTATGGCCGCTTACTTGTTAAGTAAAAGTCCAGAATTGTCAGTAGAAGAAGCCATCAAAGAAATCAATCAAACCCGCGCCACCGCAAGGTTGAATAAACATCAGTTAAAAAAGCTAAAAGACTTGCACAGCCAAGGCGTATTTACTCAAAAAAATCGACTCGCTATAGTTGCCAACCCTGTTGCTGGCGGCGGTAAATGGCAAGACAGCAAAGAGGAAATTATTCAACGCCTGTCACCTCACTTTGATTTGCAAATATACCAAACAACGCCAGAACAAGATGGCAAAGAAATGGCTCAACAAGCCATAAAAGAAGGTGCAAAATGCATTATTGCATGCGGCGGTGATGGCACCTTGACAGAAGTTGCGACTCAATTGGTCAACACAGATTTAACGTTGGGCATAATGCCTATGGGAACCGCTAACGCGCTTGGTCACGCACTCTATGGCCCTTCTTCGAAAGTAACGCCTGTAGCAGTTGCCTGCGATGCTATTATTGCCGGTAATGTTATGCAAATTGATACTGCAACTTGCAATGATGAACTTGTACTTTTAGTGGTAGGCATTGGCTTTGAACAGAAAATGATAGAAAAGGCTAATCGTGATGAAAAGAACAATAGCGGTCAATTCGCTTATTTAGGGGCATTGTACGATGCCATAGAAGTCAATAACAGCGCCAACTTAAATATCCAAATTGACGACAATGATCCGCAATCGATTCATACTGGAAGTTTAGTCATTGCCAATGCGGCGCCAGCCACCACTGTATTAGCACAAGGTGGAGGACTACCAGATTTTACTGACGGTTTGTTAGATGTTACTTGGCTTACTAATACCTCAAGCGCCAGTGAAAATTACTTAAAATTAGCGCAACTAGCGCTGCGAACCATGTTTGATAGTGGCGACGACGAAACTATTCAGCACACCACAGCTAAACGCATAACAGTCAAATCCGAAGGCAAACTAAAGTATGTAGTAGATGGGGAAAACAGAGAAGCTGATAGCATTCAAGTAACCCAGAACCCGCAGTCCTTGAAGGTCTTTTCTCAACCCAAAAACTAGGCTGGATGCCATGCAAGCGATACGATTTTCAATCAAGCAGTAGGTATTTACTGCTTGATTGAATTCGGCAAACTTACAACTCCCTCGAACATAAGTAAGTAATATTTACTCAAGCTCAATATATCACCAATCAAGAATTGCCAATAAATACATATAAATCAGTAAGTTAAACTATGGCGTAAATATTGAATAACAAGTAAAGCATAGCGATTAAACAAGATTGGTAAGTAGCAATACTTTTCACATAGCGTAAACAAAGAACACATGCGCACCTAAATTTAAGGTAAAGATTCACTAAGGAGCTCAGAATGTCAGTGGTTAACAATAATAAAGAAGATAGATTAGAAGCCAACCGGACGCTTCTCAAAGCGGTAATTCAAATGTGCCGATTAGGTGGTGATTTTTATAACCTTATAGGTCAAAACATTAAACACTATGCCATTAAACAAGTCTGTTTTGACATGGCGAAAAGCTATTTCAAACAGATACCTGAACTTGTCGAAATTGCCCAAGACCGCTATCAATTATCCGAACAAGAAACCATGACTTCTACTTCCATAGAAGACTATTACCATAATATTTTGAGCAAGCAGGTCAAATTAAATCCCCCAGACCTACTTAAGCATTTGATTGAAGTTGAAGAACAGCATTTAGCAGAATTAAATAACGCGATCGACGCAACAAGTGAACTTGATGTTAAAGGCGCTATTTCAAAAGTAGTCGCGCAAATAATCGTGACTTACCAAAAGTTAACGGACCTAACACATTCAATTTCAGATAACCAAACCTCATAGAAAATGGGAAGTATTGAATATGGAACTTATTGAAATAGATAAATTTTGGACATTAATTCACGACAAGCTTGAAGGGTGGCTGGAATCTGGAATCAAACATTTACCTAATTTTGTAGTGGCCATACTACTCGCCATTGTTTTTGGCCTTATCGCTAAGTTTGTGGGTAGAGCGGTTCGAAATGTACTGCGAAGAACCTTAGAGTCAAGACAGATAGCTGACTTACTAGCATCCATTATTAAAGTAATGGTGCTAATTGCAGGACTCTTTATAGCTTTAGACTTCCTTGGATTGACCGGCACAGTGACGTCATTGTTGGCAGGGGCTGGAATCGTAGGTTTGGCGCTAGGTTTTGCGTTCCAAGATATGGCAGAAAACCTAATTGCAGGTATTGCCATGGGGATAAGAAAACCGTTCCAAATTGGTGATGTGATAGAAGCAGATAAAGTATTTGGTACTGTGCAAACCATAAATCTGCGAAACACCTTAGTTGAGACCTTTTTCGGTCAAATTGAAGTCATTCCTAACAAAATTCTGTTTCGAAACATACTCACTAATTATTCTGCTACAGGAAGACGGCGAATAGAAGTTCCTGTTGGCATATCCTACGCCGATGATCCCGAACAAGCAGTTAAGGCAATAGTCGAGGTAATTAATCAGTGTGATTTTGTGATAAATAAGGAAGAAACAGACGTGTTCGCTAAGGGCTTTGGTGCAAGTAGTGTTGATCTACTGGTTTGGTTTTGGATTAGATATCCAGGAGAAACGGGATTTATGCAAGCCAGACACAAAGCGGTTGTGGAAATTAAAAAAGCTTTAGAAGCCTCAGATATTTTAATCCCGTTTCCAATCAGAACTCTGGATTTTGGCGCCAAAGGTGGCGAGAAACTGAATACAATGCTGAGCGATCGGCACAGAAAAGACAGTAACGAAAATCCTGAACAAGGCTCAGAGTCGGCTTCTCAGTCAGCCGAGGATTCAAATCCGGATTCAGAATAATTATTGGGCAAGATTAAAAGTCCGATTGATGTAATTTTGCAGTGGATTAATCGATAAATCGACCTACCGCCAGCTAAGTAAAATTAGCTGGCTTTTAACCATCAAAGTATTCTTCAAAGCATCTACCTATTGAATTTATGCTAACGTTATTCACTATCGTGTTAAATACTCGTTCATTTTTATCTTTTATCTGTAAAATATCGCAAAGAGGTGATTTCATGAATAGGATATTAATCTAGCATGGCATTAAAAATCGAAGATCGGACTTTAGAAGATAAAATCCTGTTAGCTATTACGGCCTCCGCAACCCTAATATTATTCCCTTTCCTGATGATTAGTCTTTTGGCTGACGATCGCGCTCATATTCTGGTGGATCTGGTCGCGGTTGGCGGTATCTTTACTATTTTTCTTGGCGTATGGTTTACTAGTAGAATTAAGTTATTCAGGGGGTTATTCGCGGTTGTTGCTCAAGTTACCATTTTGTTGGGCATTTATTTTAAAGGGGCTGGATTAATATATTGGATTTTCCCAATCATCATTCCCAGTTTCTATTTATTACCAACCATAGCCGCTAGCTTATTTAATTGCCTTTTAGTAACGGTTGCGTGCTTACTAACCTATCAGCAATTACACAAGCTATTGAGAATGAAATTCCACATGCCGTATGCAGTATTTTATTACTCGACAAAGAAGGCAAAAAACTGACTCTAGGTGCAGCGCCTAGATTGCCAGATTTTTTCAATGAAGCCATTGACGGTCTAGCTAATGCTTCAGGAGTCGGATCATGCGGAGAAGCTGCTTTTACAGGTAAACGTGTTGTCGTTTCTGATATCGCAACCCATCCCAATTGGAAAGCTTGGGCAGACATTGCACAAAAAGCAGGGCTGGCGGCTTGTTGGTCTGAACCGATAATTGGTAACCAAGGAAACGTACTAGGCACTTTTTCCATTTATTTTCGTGAAATATCCACTCCTACAGCCGATGAATTCAAACTCATAGAGCAATTTGTTAATCTCGCACGTATTGCAATTGAACGACAAAAAGCGGATAAAATCATATGGCAGCAGGCACATTATGACAGCTTAACAAACTTACCTAATCGCAATTTATTGCATGAACATTTAAGCAGCGCTATTGCCAACGCGCAACGTGATAAAAAACAATTAGCTATTGCGATGTTGGATCTAGATAACTTTAAAAATGTTAACGATACATTGGGCCATGAAGCTGGCGATACAGTGCTGAGAGAATGTTCGAAACGGATAACAAAATGCATAAGAAACAATGATATAGCGGCTCGCTTAGGTGGCGATGAGTTTATTGTGGTATTTATTGGTACGTCTGCACCTAAAGACATCGAAAGTGCGGGTAAAAAGCTATCTAGCGCACTGGCTGAAGCATACAATATTCAAGGCAAAGATGTTTATTGTACTGCCAGTATTGGGATTGCGTTATTTCCTACTGACGCACAAAGTATTGAGGCATTATTCAGGAATGCTGATCAAGCAATGTATCGAGCTAAAACCCAAGGCCGCAATAAAGTCCATTATTACAGTGCTGACAAATGAGCATGATTTTAATCCTAAATCATGCTCAACATTAAGTCACAACTAGCCCATGTGCTCAATTAGGCGATAACGACAGCGACTGCCTGCTTATTCCCGTATCACTACCAATCCACCAATCCCAGGCTTTCACGGAGTTTTAAGATGTGGTCTGGTGCTCCATCGCGGTCGAAATTGTCGTGCCATCGCCAATAATTTGTGTGCGTAAATAACCGTGGATTTCGCTTAGGATACGCAGCCTCCACGTCAATATCTAAAATAGGCGAAGCCGGTTGTTCTTCAGACACCAAATCTTTGGAAATTTGCGGATTTGAAAAAGCTCTACTCACTGGGCCTGATATAAGGTCACCACAGAAAATGTTGAAAGGCTTTGAATAAATATTAGTCCATCGAACCAAACTAAACACGGCACCATGATGCAAAAACTTGGCGTCTGTAGTTTGATAGTAGTAATGCTCATTTTCCTTCACCGGCGGAGAAGTTGGGTATTCACGATCTAACTTCCTATCAACAAAGTCCATTTTATTATCGAACAATAAAAAATCTGCATAGGTTAAGGGACTGCCCAAGGTTACCAAGTCGGACACCAGCCACTGCGACATCCCAGATGCTTCACCATGGGCTTCGCTGTCTAGCTTTAGTTGCTCAAACAGCTGGTACTGGAGTTTGCGGTACTCTTCAACTTTAGGCTGATGATCCATTTCTTCCATGGCATGAATGAGTTTTAAGGCGTTTTCAGATAATGGAAGAGACTCACCCGCGGCATTTTTAAACTTGTTTTTGCGAGCCCAGTATTGGGTTAAAACATCATATGCAATGATGGAACCTAAGCTATGACCCACTAAAACGATACGATCGTATTTCCCAGTTTGAGCGATACTTTCCAGCAATTTAACACCGCCATCACGGATCTCTTTTCTTACCTTAATATTCGATGGCGTAGCAGTAATGTATCGTGCGACGTCGCCCAAATAACTGACAATTTTAGCCACTGCAATACTCAGCACAAAAAGCAAAATAGGACTAATATAACTTTCATAGATTCCATGCAGACTGGCTCCTCCCTGCCCTTTTTCTGTGGGTTCAAAAAAGCCAATGGAAATCAAAATTAATAAAATCGTAAAGATTAAGCCCCACAATAAATAAATCATGGGTTTTAACGCCGAGGGATAATCACTTGGTTTGCGTCTTAGCATCGAAAAGACCCAACCACGTAAATGTTCCAGCGTAGTGCCGACGGTATGATGCGCCCAATAATATTCGTAGAAATCCACTCTAGATGTGGTTTTTTTCTCGGCATTATTTTTTATAGTGGCATAATCTGTAGTAAGCCGGCGATGTTCAAAAGAACCTGACACCTCACTAGGTTTATTCCAAAACCGAGTATTTTCAATGTTGCTGTCTTTTACCCAAACCGATTTTACAAATTCTCTGACCGTTTCCATTGGCCTTTGCTCACCAATACCATGAACCAGTACTACTGCTTGTTTTTTTGTAGTCGCCATAAGATTCCCTCCTGTTAATTACAATAGTATAAACATTAAGCTATTTTTCGCTATTCAATATTTGATATTCTGAAGCCGTAAAGAGCCACCTATTTCAGTCGAATTAAACATAAAACAGGTACTTTCAGGCTAGCCTTAGCAATGATTCCGTTATGAATCGCGCTCGCCTTAGTTATTCCCTTGTAAATTCCTTTGTTACATAATAGTTTGCTATGTAGAATAATGTTATTCGTAATATCGCTGTATCCATCAAAAATGGCTCGATTTACATTTCACTCGAGTCAAATGAGTCCACAACCTTTAATTATTGTGGCGCGTTTTTAATAAAGATAATCCATTGATAAATTCCAATTCGCAAATTAAAAGAAACTTTGCACTTGCGTGGCCCTTAGCTTTTAATGCCTTGCTCGTTCAATCCATGTTGATGATTGATACCCTGCTCGTTGCTCCCTTGGGCGAATTGCCCGTGGCCGCTATGGGCATTGCAACGACCATAGTGGCGTTTGTGTTGGGCATAGAAATAGCTATTGGTAATGGCATACAGCTGCTGGTTGGCAGAGCATTTGGTTCAAAAAGCCAAGCAGAATTAGCCATTGCCTATTGGTCAGGCTTAGTTATAAATATATCTACATCATTGATTTTTATATTTATTTTGACCTTTTTCAGTTCCGATATAGTGGCTGGAATTACCGACAACCCCGAACTTGCAGAACTCACCGAATCTTATATTTCAATTACTAAGTATATTGTTTTGCTGACCGCATACACTCAAGTGTGTACTGCATTTTGTAATGGCATTGGCAATACTATGGTACCGCTTAAAGGCTTTATGATTGAGTTGCCCGTCAACGCACTATTGAGTTATGTGTTGATTAATGGATTTGCTGATTATAAAGGTCTAGGTGTAGAAGGCGCCGCTTGGGGAAGTTTAATATCGATATTTTTAAGGGCTAGCTTCCTTTATTTAGCCCTGAAACTGGATAACAAAGTCGACCTCACTTACCCCAAAAATAGGCCATTTCTAACAGAAATTGGCCCACAATTTGCCGAAATTTATCCTATCGCCGCGAATTTTTTTGTGCTTTATGTTGGCGCCACCGTTTATCAACTGTTATTTGCTCAATTAGATTTATTTGCATTCGTTGCAATCACTTTGATCTTCCCCTGGGTCCGGGCAGGCACCCAATTTCCTAATGCTTGGGCGCAAGCTTCGGCAATCAGTATAAGTCAGGCACTAGGACAAAGGGGTAGCAAAGAGCACAAAACCTTTATCTCTAAATGTACCAAAGTGGGAATGATCATATCGCTTTTTATCGCTGCCATATTTTTACTACTCAGCCAAAATATTCATTTTATTTACCCAGATATTGAAGCAGAGGTACAAACTGCGTTGATGGTAATAGCTCCTTTATATATCGTGCTGCCGATTATAAGAGCCTACAATACGGTTGCAGGAAACATCTTGCGCGCACTGGGAAACAGTAATCTTGTCCTGAAAATTCACTTTATCACCCAATGGGCTATTGCTTTGCCAATTTGTGCTTTACTGATTCTATACTTCGAGGTGTCAATTTTTTGGGCATTTGCGATGATCCCAATTGAAGAGTTACTTAAAGTTATCCCCTTTTATCGATACAAAGAATTTTATATAAAACGCTTACACACAACGTAAAAAAGCGCCCGAAGGCGCTTTGGAATTATCAAATTGTAGACTTTAGTGAATACTATTTGCCAATTGTAAGATTAGAAACAACGTTTTTCACGTCGTCTGTATTCTCGGCAATAGTTACCGCTAAATCACGTTCAGCGTTTGAGTCTAGCGTACCTGTTAGGGTCACCACACCGTTTTCAACTTCAACTTCAATGTCAGTACCACTGACTTCAGATTCGAATAGTAAACGGGTTTTAACCACAGACTCCACTTTTGAGTCTTTCAGGGTTTGCATTATTTGGGCGGTGTCAGAATCATCTTCATCTTTGATAACGGTTAATTGATTATCAACCTCTTCTACACCTTCAAGTGACAACATTAACTCTTCTGCTAACGCTTTATCCACATCGGTATCAACTTTACCGGTTAGCACAATCACGCCATCATTTACGTCAGTATTAATGTCGAAAGAATCTAGGTTGCCATTGAATAATAAAGTTGTTTCAGCTTTACCGTCAATCCATGCATCTTTTGCTTTATCTGACCATTCGTTTTCTGCGTTAGCACTCATTGAAGCAGTTGTTAAAGCAGCGGCTATAATTAGTGAACAAGTAGTACGTTTCATATCAGTCTCTCCTTTTTGTTTAGACACTTTAGCTAATGCCAATTCGATGCCAACTAATAACTAATTGTTTTTTATATAAATTAAATAATTCCCATGTTCATAGCGTAAAAGGAGTATGTATTTTCGAAATACTCAAATGTAATTTCTACAGCTTTAAGCGCAAGCAAATTTTTCACTGATTAGAAGTATTCGATATTGGCAATTAGAGATTTTGCGGGGCGGTATTTGCAGGCTTGTAAAATAAACTTCAGCGCTACTTAGCGCTGAAGTTTATGGAAGCTGTAGGTTATTAGTATGTAGCAGATTTAACGACAGTGACCTTGTAGAGCAGTGATACAGATCATCACCTAAGCATTTCACTAAATGGTTTATTCTAGTTGCTCTACAAGATCTAATTCAAAGTTTCAACAGTTAGAAGAGTTTTAACATTTTGTGCTATTTTGACAAAATCCTTTGTGTCTTTTTCAGTGTATTGTGCGCTTTCTTTGCCTTGCTCAATAGCATGCAGTTGACGTTGAATCACCCTATGCACGTCGATCTTATCTGATACCAATGCAATACGTTCTAGACTCTCAAGTAGCCGAATTGTCACCGCCACAGAGCCGACAGCATATTGACGAATCTGATCAAATGCAGAGTTCGCTAACCCCACAAAATCATAAGGTTTGCGAGATAATCTTAATCGGCCACTTTGATCAAAATATTGTCCGGCGTGCAACTTTTGAATGGATAAGTTACATAGCACTAAACACAATTTATCAACGCAGGTTATCGCCGTATAGGGATCATTAACCCCTGGAGATAGCGCGCGTACCGCGATTTCTACCATTTGGTGTATGGCATATTCAGGATCTTGAATCGGTGTTCTATTACTGCCGATGACACAACATTCATTTACCGCGTTATTTAAGTCACTTGTAATGGGCGTCAGACTCTTCACGCTAGCCAGTTCCGTGCTTTGGTTAATCAGATCGCCGGGTCGCCAATTCAACTCGATTAAAACATCATGCTCAGTGGCGACATCAAGTAACTTATCATTACTTAAAAGTTGCAAATAGCCACTTTGCTTCGCTTTCACTGACAAAGTATAAGAAAAGCTGCTGTCCGCCTTATTCTGTAAAACAGAGGTTTGCTCATTACAAAATAACGGTTCTATTGCGTGGTTTATTTCCTCACACAATTCATTAATGACGTTATCTGCTTGAATTGAACGGGCTACATGATGAATAAAATAGATGAGAACAATGACACTAAATAATGTGGCCAGTAGACACCAAATAATAGCCAAGCCCATTTTGATGCCTTGATTTGAATCCAGACTCATGGAGTAAATTAGTACTACGCAGTATGAGAAGATTGAAATGAAAGTTCCTAGTACGACTTGGGTTCCTCTGTCGTCCATAAAATTACGAATCAAGCGCGGACCAAACTGAGAAGATGCTAAGGTTAAGGTAACAATTGTTATTGAAAACGCGATACTAGTAACCGTTATCATTGAAGCGGCGATGGTATTAAGTAATGAAAGAAGCGTGCTCTGATCGGTTTGATAGAGGAAAGGTAACCAATCTAAAGCCCCCCAAGCTTGAGCATGATCAATCCATACCATTAACCAAGCTGAAGTAATCGATGTCACAACCATAAGTAGCGGGACAAACCAGAAACTAGTCTTTATTGAGTCAAACAGTTTATCTAATCTGGCTAGGTTTTTCATTCATACATCCTTATTGTAACCGCCACCGCCAATCAAACATGAAGTAACCTCACTTTCGTGCATCGAGTGAGGTTACTAAATCAATTTATTTTTTCGATCTTTTCTTGGCAAAAAGTAGCATGCTAACTACCAGTATAATCATAAATAGACCAAAGGAAGCCAAGAATGTGTAGATTGGACTGCCACCTGCTAGTCCGGTAGATGTCACAAAAAATCCTACACTGATGACAATTGCGATAATAATTATTTTAAAGTCCATAAATCACCTCATCTGAAAATAAAAAAGGGCTCATTGAGCCCTTTTATTCTGCGTGAAAGCGCTTCGGGTTGACATTTATTAACAGTCTTTGTCTTCTGCTTTAACGCCTTCTTTAACGTCTTCGCAAGCATCTTCTAGCGCATTACCTGCGTCTGTTACCATTTCATCAACTTTCTCACCAGCGTCCTCTGCAGGACCTTGCTCACAAGCAGCTAGAGCGAATACTGAACCAGCGATTAGTAAGATTTGTAAAGTATGTTTAAAATTTTTCATGTGTATCTCCATTAATTATGAATTTTTATAAAGTTCATTTAGCGTGATGATCGAGTTCTCTATACTTTCGGACCTTTACCGCGAACGGCATTGGCTACGAGTGAAATCACCAGTAAAACTACGAAAACAAAAAAGATGATTTTAGCGATACCAGCTGCAGTACCTGCAATTCCACCAAAACCAAATACAGCTGCAATAATTGCGATAACCAAAAATGTTAGTGCCCAGCTCAACATGATATTCTCCTTTTGTTTGTGTTCGATATTCTTAATGCGCATTACGTGCCAACATCGAACAACAAAGTAAGTCATTGATATATAAATAAAAATAACAACTCTAAATAATCCCTATACCTTCAACGTTGAGTTTAATTTGCAAAAAGTACACTGAATCTAGAAACTTTTTCACATCTACAATGTGATTGTTCTGTATTTGCTTGGTTGAGCTGATATTGCTTGACTATAAACGCTTAAATTTAGGTTGGCTGTCATGCTTAGTTCTTTTATCATAGGTCAAAGCAGTATTTAATTGACAGCGGTGAGCACTAGTCAACGAAGTATTTCGCTGCATAAACGGCTAGCTATCCGAACTAATCTTAGTTTCATATTAAAGTGTGAGCGTCATTGCCCAAAGAGGGGGAAGAGTTTAAGCCAAGCACAATTAAGGTTAACTATGCTTGGCTATGTAACTTCGATATTAGATGCAAACCTTGCCGTATCTGGAATATGGCGCGATTAGCAAACCGGCGAATAATTACCTTGCCAGTATTTGCGCGGCTTGCTTTGCAAAGTAGGTCAAAATGCCGTTTGCTCCAGCACGTTTGAATGCCACCAAAGATTCCATGATTACGGCTTCTTCATTTAACCACCCATTTTCAAATGCAGCTTTGTGCATCGCGTACTCACCACTAACTTGATAAACAAAAGTGGGAACTTGAAAGGTATCTTTGCAACGCCGAACTATATCTAAATACGGCATACCTGGTTTAACCATCACCATATCTGCACCTTCTTTTAAATCAAGTGCGATCTCGTGAAGCGCTTCATCGGAATTAGCAGGATCCATCTGATAACTATGCTTATTTCCCCCTTTAATATTGCCAGCTGAACCGACTGCATCACGAAAAGGGCCATAGTAGTTTGACGCGTATTTAGCGGAATAAGCCATGATACAAGTATTAATATAGCCATGCTGTTCTAGGGCTTGCCTAATCATTCCAATACGTCCATCCATCATATCTGAAGGAGCAACGATATCTGCGCCAGCTTCCGCGTGTGATAAAGCCTGTTTCATCAATACTTCACAGGTTTCATCATTTAAGACATAACCTGACTCATCAATCAAACCATCTTGTCCGTGAGAGGTAAAAGGGTCGAGTGCGACATCGGTAATCACCGCAATATCAGCAACATTCTGTTTTATTGCTCTTACCGCTCGCTGTGCTAAACCTTCAGGGTTAAATGCCTCGCTCGCACAATCCGATTTAATATCGAGGGGAGTCACGGGAAAAATAGCGATAGCGGGTATTCCTAGGTCGACCAATTCTTTAGCTTCTTCCACCAATAAATCAATAGATAGACGCTCTACACCTGGCATAGAGGGGACCGCAACTCGTTGCTGTGTGCCTTCAACAACAAACATGGGGTAAATCAAATCCTTCGCAGTTAGGGTATTTTCTGCCATCATCTCCCGGGTGAAACTGTGTTTGCGCATTCTTCTCATACGGTTGGCAGGAAACTTTTGATCGAACATAGAAATATTTACCTCTTTAGTTATTTATACAATATCGCGGGCGTGTAAATGTATACTTCTCACCCGGTTTCGGCCATCTCGTTTCGCCTGATACAAAGCCTTATCGGCACTCTCTAAAAGATTTTTTTCATCCTCTACACCACTCACGATAGTAGAAGCAACGCCAGCACTAATGGTGACTTTGAGTTGTAATTCATCAACTTCGGTAACGGTGTTTTCAATGATTTCTCGGAGTCTTTGTGCCAATGCTTTAGCACCTTCAAAATCAGTATTCGGCAATATAAGAGCGAACTCCTCTCCACCGTAGCGACAGGCATCATCAGTTGTGCGTTTTAAATTCTGTTTTAAAATGTTAGCCACATTTTTAATTACTTCGTCACCGGCAACATGACCATAAGTGTCATTAATATTCTTAAAATGATCTATGTCCAGCATGATTAAGGATAGATCAGAGCGCTCGCGGCGACAGCGTCGAGCCTCTGCTTGAAATTTTTTATCAAAGTGTTTACGGTTGCGAATACCGGTCAGACTATCGGTACGGGTTTGCTGTTCTAGCTCATTGTTTGTTTCAGACAACTCCCGCAGTGCTATTTCGAGCTCTAGGGTACGCTCCTGAACGTTATATTCTAAACTCTGCTGGGCTTGCTCTTTTAGTTTAAGTGCTTCCTCTTGCGCTTCTCGGGCCATACGTTCTTCAAGCAAAGCGAGTTCCTGACTCTGATATTGCTCCTCGCGCTGAATGGAGTACGAAATAACTAAAACAAAAGCCAACATAAAGGTTTCAATGGCCGCACCTAACATAACAAAATATTGTGCTGGCAAATCTATCTCGAGTAAATTTGCGCTTTCTAGTCCTGCTAAAACGCCAGAAACAAGTAAAACCGACCAAGCAAGCAGATACAAACGTGCGAGTTTAACTCCTCGTAACATCATTAATAGTGAAACCACAAACACCAAAATAGATGCGAAACATAAGATCACAAGGAAATACATGATGTAGTAATAGTAAGGAATGCTTAAGCTCGCAAAAACGGATAACAGAAGCCACCACACTGAATATTTCAATAATTGATCTAAGGTTCTACTATGTTTGTAAACTTCCAGTAACTGTCGTGTACATATGCATGCGAATAAAATGGTGAGGGTGGCGAAAATGCCCACGCTGCGACTTTGTAGCCATACCCAATCTGGCCATATATATTTAAATCCAATACCGTGCAACGTAGCAAGAGTTAGTGCAATCGATACCACGTATAAACTATAACTTAGGAAGCTGGGCTTTTTGGTTGAAACATAAAAGAACAAATTACTCAGGGCCATTGCCAGCATAAAACCGAAAAACAATCCCAATAGTAAATTTTGCTCACTATTGTAAATCAAATACTCTTTTTCTTCCCAAACACGCAGCGGCAATTTCACAGTGCCACTTGTCTGCACTTTGACAATGGCTGAAATTCGTTTCTCCGAATTTGGTACAGGAAAGAGTAACTTTTCATTTTTTATCTGACGGGAATTAAACGGATAACTGTCACCTTCGTGGTATTCCGAAATCAATTTTCCATTACTAAAAAACCATATATCGACTTTGTCGAGCATGACGTAGTCGATTTCAATTAATTTTGGATTTTCACTAAGGTTGTTGGGCAGAAAAAACTTAAACCAATACGGCGTTTTGCTCATTCCATACACTAAAAAGTCTGAGCTTTCTTGATTCCACTGTGAATTTTGATATTTTCGCAACTTCTCTATAGTAAGAGAGTTCGTGGGGTCCTCAAGATAAAGGGTGCCTTGATTTATATCGAGTAAATAGTTGTTTGTAGAACCTAGTTTTGCGATGGACAAAATACTGATTAATCCAAACAGTATAATTAGGCCAATAAACCAAGTTTTGTGGACGCCCACAGAATTTTTATTAATGTTCAAAACTTGCGCCTACTGCAAATAAATCCATAGTATTTTGCCAACAGTTTTGCTTCAAGTCCTGTAGCTCCTGATTACGTAAATTTGCAATAAATTCAGCAATGTGCGGAATATGAGCGGGTTGATTGTTACGGGACTTTGCCTTTAGCGTTTTAGGAAATAAATAAGGAGAGTCTGTTTCCAAAAGCATTCGTTGTGATGGTAATTTTAATACGGCTTCACGCAAAGATTCACCACGCTTAGGGTCACAAACCCAGCCTGTAACACCAATGTAGAAACCTAACTCTAAATAGGCTTCCATTTGAGCGAGGCTGCCAGTAAAACAATGGACCACAGCCCCCGATAATTTGGGGGAATAGGCTTTTAACAGGGCGATTTGTTCAGCAAATGCGTCTCGTTCGTGCAAATAAACCGGCAACTGTAATTCGCAAGCTAATTCCAACTGTTGCTCAAATACCCGCAATTGTGTCTGTGCTGGCGAGAAATTACGATTGAAATCCAATCCACATTCGCCAATAGCAACAACCTTTTGGTTAGTCGCTAGGTTTTTGAGTTGTTCGATAAAGTCGGGGGCGGCATCTTTTGCATAGTGCGGGTGAATACCCGCACTGGTAACCAAATTGTTTGGAAATTGTTGGGCTATCGAAAGCGCTTCTTGGCTTTGCTGGATATCAGTACCAATGAGTAATATACCAGTTACGTCATTATTAAGGGCATGGTCAATAGCATCCGGAAACACTAAACGCTTATCCGGTAAGTTTATGCCTATATCAAACCAGTGGGTCAAACTAGTAGGCCTGACTCAGCATTATGCAACCAACAACCTTGATCGGTCTTTCTATACTGCTCATTAAGAGAACACTCCTTGAAACATCTTGTTTATCCCCATAATTCATGGGCTAGGCACAATTTTATAATTTAAATACTATAGCCCATTAATGTATCACAAGGATTTACCCTAGTGTGCATAACCTCAGGGTAACTTGCTTCGCTGTGAGGTTAGTTAATACGCTTCACTCTAATACGGCGATTTTGACTATCTTTTCCTAAATGATAGGAACCTAGTGCACCGCGTTCTATATAAATTACTTCATTGACCTTCACTTTAAAATTAGTGGCTTCCTGTTCACGCCAAATATGTCCATTGTCTAATTTGAAAACAGCCCGTTTAAGGCCATCTTTAGTGACTTCAACCACAGTTGCATAGATTTTATCATCGGTATCTTCAGGCAGCTTTGCTTGCCTACCAAATTCAGCATTACGCTGACTTTTCGTTGCGTTTTCAGGCTTAGCTTCTAGTACAATATTTTGCTCAGAATTTTGCGCTGCTAACTGATTATTTGCAGGTAAAGGTGCCGGCACTTGCATCAAGTCCTGCAACCCGCCGTAACGGTTTAATTGATTGACGATTTTGTCATAACAAACTAGGCGCTTTAAACTATTTTGAACTTGTCCACAGTTTTTAAGAGCCTCACCAACGGTTTCAGCTTGTGCTGACACAGTAGTGACATAAACACAAACTGACAAAAACAATATAATTAATTTCTTCATGATACTTCCTGATTTTTTTCTTTTTCTTGTTGTTCGTCTTCGTCATCTGCTTTTGGTGTATATAACGCCCCAATAATAATTCCTATTTCAAATAGTATCCACATGGGAACAGCTAATAACGATTGCGAGATTATGTCGGGCGGTGTCAACAACATCCCCACAACAAACACCCCCACTATGACATACGGCCTTTTCGCCCTTAGCGAGGCTGCATCGGTAATTCCAGCCCAACACATCAGAATCACCGCTACCGGAATTTCGAAGGCGAGTCCAAAGGCAAAAAACAACTTCAATACAAAGGTAAGATAACTACTAATGTCCGTTGTGAATGCAACACCGTTAATTTCTATACCTGCGAAAAACGCAAATATGACCGGGAAGACCACAAAATAGGCAAAGGCAATTCCAGCGTAAAAAAGCAGTGTGCTTGAAAGCAAAAGAGGCGCGATCAATTTTTTCTCGTTGCGATAAAGCCCTGGTGCAATAAATCCCCAAATTTGATAAAGCACAAAGGGTATTGCTAGAAAAAATGACAATACTAACGTCAGTTTAAAAGGCGCAAAAAATGGCGCCCCAACATCAGTTGCAATCATTTGGGAATTATCAGGCATTGCGTTCAACAACGGCGTGGCCAACAAATGATACAAATCTTGAGCAAAAAACGCTAAAGGTACGAATACCACTAGTATGCTCAAAACCGCTTTGAGCAAGCGGCTTCGCAATTCAATTAAATGAGAAATAAAACTATTAGGATCAGACATTTAAGATTTATCTTTATCGTAAGGCTTATTGACAGATGCTGCGGATGCTTTCAGTTCATCAACTGTTTTTTGCAGATCCGGAGATAAATTTTCTAGACCTTGCTGCTCTGCTTTTTTGAGGTTTTCATGCAATTCATGAACCCGTAACTGCTCTTCTACTTCCTGTTTAAAACCCGAAGCCATGGAGCGCACACTGCGAAATGTTTTCGCCACACTGCGCATTGCTCCAGGCAGCCGTTCAGGGCCAAGCACTAATAAAGCGAGCACACCCACAACCAGTATTTCTAAGAACCCGATATCAAACATAAGCTAGCTTTTCTTTTCAACTATTCAGTTTTTTGCGGTTGCTTTTCAGCTTCATTTTGTTGCTGGACATTTTGTTCTTTGGATTCAATCTTTTCTTCAGTTTTTTTCGCTGTGTCTTCTTCGAAATCAGCATCTTTATCTGATATTGCTTTCTTGAAACCTTTAACAGCAGAACCCAAATCACCACCTAAAGAACGTAATTTTTTGGTTCCGAACAACAATAAAACGATAACCAAAACAATCAACAATTGCGCCCAACCAATATTACCCATTTGAAAACTCCTATAAATTTAGTAAGGCTATTATACGTAGCTAAATTGAAACGTCACTGGATTTGATACATAGATAAAAAAAGAGCATGATTTATAGACCCAATTTGGAGCAATAAGTTTGCCTAATTTAAGAATTGTTGCATTATTCTTTCTAATTTTACATTTTAGCAATGCCGCTGTAGCCCAAGAAGAGCAGGACGTGTGGCTTGATTCTATGCATAAAAATATTTCCGAGTCGGTATTAGACACGGCACAATGGTTTGATAATTTTTTTGCAAATGAAAACCTTCAAGAAGACCAAAAAGCACTTGGCGAAGTGCGTCTTCGACTCGGAATAGAGCCTAGGTCTCGAAATTTAGAGGAATTTGAGGCGCGTTTAAAGGTCAGAGTAAAGCTACCTAACCTAAAAAATCGCGTTGATTTGATACTTACCGATTTTGACGAAGAGCAAGACGACCGAGTCGCCAGCAGCGGAAGTGGTGAATTTGCTCGTGAAGATAGTTTTAACTTAGCGCTACGTTACAAGGTGTCACCTGATAGCGGACTTTCCCATCGAATCGGTTTTGGTCGCAGATTTCAATACTACGCGAAGTCTAGATACCGAGATGCCATAGGTCTGAGTGATTCAGTGGAAATGCGCTACGACGCATCAATCTACTATTATAACCGAGATAAATTAGGTACCTCCTTCAGTCTTACCTTCAACTACGACTATTCAAAAAACTTACTACTTAGATATCACAATCGCTTTGAATATAGAGACAAAACTAATGATTGGTTATGGCAGCATAGTTGGCAGGGTTTCAAACAACTTGATGATTCGAGTGCTGTCATCTACGGTTATTACATCGAAGGTATAACTCGGCCAAATTATCGATTAGAAGAATATTTGGTCAGTGTTAAATTACGTAAACAAACCGATAGAAGTTGGTTATTTTACGAAGTTGAACCTTTTGTGTTGTGGCGTAGAGATGAACAGTTTTCAGCATCCTATGGCATCGCTTTGCGAATTGAAGGGTATTTTGGCGAACGTTAACCCTGATTTCGCAACAAAAGTGCGCTACTTTTTTAAATAAATCGTACCTTATATGTTTGATGAAACCGTTCAACATATATAAAAGGGGGATACATGGGATTGTTAGTGGATGGAAAGTGGGTCGACCAGTGGTACGACACTGAATCAAGTGGTGGCAAATTTGAAAGACAAGCTTCTAAATTCAGAAACCAAATATCAATCAAAGCAGATGCAAAGTTTAAACCCGAGTCCGGTCGTTACCACTTATACGTTGCATTAGCTTGTCCATGGGCACACCGAACACTTATTTTCCGAAAATTAAAGGGCTTAGAGCCTCATATTGATGTATCAGTGGTGGCCCCAGACATGTTAGAAAATGGTTGGGAATTTTCTGACTTTCCAGATGCAACAGGGGATAAATTATTTAATTTTGATTTTATGCATCAGGTATATACCAAAGCCCAAGCTGATATCACCAGTCGGGTGACAATTCCGGTGTTGTGGGATAAAAAAACCAATTCAATTGTTAATAACGAATCTGCTGAAATAATTCGAATTTTCAATTCTCAGTTTAATTCACTGACAAATAACCAGATTGATTTTTACCCTGAGAATTTGCGCGTTGAAATTGATGAAGTAAACGAAAGGGTATACAACACTGTAAACAATGGTGTTTACAAAGCTGGCTTTGCCACTAATCAAATGGCCTATGAAGACGCCGTTATTCCATTATTTGAAACCTTAGATTGGCTCGATAAACGACTATCTAAACAACGATATTTAGTAGGTCAGCAAATTACAGAGGCTGATTGGCGCTTGTTTACTACTTTAATTAGATTTGATCCCGTTTATGTTGGGCATTTCAAGTGTAATATCCGCCGCATAGCTGATTATCCAAATCTTTCAGGCTATTTGCGTGAGTTATACCAATACCCTCAAGTAGCAGACACAGTCAATTTTGTGCATATTAAACGACATTATTATTTTAGCCACACCCAGTATAATCCAACCCAGATTATTCCCGCGGGTCCGATAATGGAACTAAACAAACCTCACAATCGTGATTTGTTAGTGTAAGTCAATTACATGCAACATCAGAACTCAAGGAAATTGAGCAAATTACAAAGTTGTTTACAGGGAATAAGAGAATAGCGCCGCTATTTAAACTCAGCGCTATTCTCGCAATCAAACCTAAAGAGTTACTACCACTCTTCCACGAACCTTGCCATTCAGCAGTTCTTTCGCGGTCTCTATTACGTCACTTAAGGTTATATTGTTCGCAATATCATCTAATGTCGTTGGATCGAGTAATTCACCTAGGCGTTGCCATGCTTCAATACGATCTTCTAACGGACGCATTACACTATCAATCCCCGCAAGGGTAATCCCGCGTAAGATAAATGGTGCGACTGATGCTGGAAAATCCATACCTTGGGCTAAACCACACGCAGCCACGGTTCCACCATACTTAAGACCGGCACAGATATTTGCTAGGGTATGGCTTCCCACTGAATCAACGGCCCCAGCCCATCTTTCTTTTCCAAGGGGACGGCCTGCTTCAGATAAAGATGCTCGGTCGATGATCTCACTGGCTCCGAGCTTTTTCAAATAATCTGCCTGTTCAGGGCGGCCTGTTGAAGCGACCACCTGATAGCCCAATTTCGCTAGCAAAGTGATTGCAAAACTTCCCACCCCACCATTAGCACCGGTGACCAAAATATCGCCTTGGTCTGGCGTCACACCATTTTTTTCAAGAGCAATAACACAAAGCATCGCCGTGTAACCAGCAGTACCTATAGCCATAGCTTGGCTAGCAGTAAAAGCCTCAGGCAAAGGAATTAGCCATTCACTTTTAAGTCGTGCTTTTTGCGCTAGACCGCCACAATGCACTTCCCCGACTCCGAAGCCGTTTAGCAATACTTTATCGCCAACTTTAAATTTATCGGTCTCAGAGTGCTCAACCGTGCCCGCCAAATCAATTCCTGGTACCATAGGAAACTTACGAACAACTGGACTTTTGCCCGTTATGGCCAAACCATCTTTATAGTTCAAGGTGCTATGAGTCACTTTAATAGTAACGTCACCTTCCGGCAGAATGCTGTCATCAAGCTCTTTCAATTCAACCTGATATCCGTTGTCGTCTTTGTTAATTAATATACCTTGAAACATATAGCCTCCGAATATAGACCAATCGTCTATAAATAGTTAAAACGAATACCTAAATACTATCTAGGTAATCCCGCAATAAATTGTGATAAAAAGTTGTTAAGGGGTTCGGCATCTTGTACTAATCGAGCCCGACTCACAGCACCTTCCCAGCCCACCCAAAAAAACTCGGCTTGAAGCTGACAATTTGCCTTAGCAGAAATCAATTTTTGCTGCTGGGCTTCTAATAAACAAGCTTCTATGCGAGCTTGCCAGTCAGTGAAAATATTGAGTAGCAATTGTCGATAGCTTTCTGGTAAAACATCGACTTCTTGTCCAAGGTTTCCGACTAAACAACCCCGTTTGTACTGATGTTTTTGCATCCCTGATTTAGCGTCTTCAACAAAATTGGATATTCGTTGAATAGGATCGATATCGCTATTTAACAGGTGGCTGTCTAACTTCTTGGCAAAGTAACTTGCATAACTTTCTATAACTGCACGCCCAAACACTTCTTTACTAGCAAAATAATGATAAAAAGAACCTTTAGGTACGCCTACTTTTTTTAGTATTTTATCAATACCCGAGGCGAAAAAGCCTTGCTCAGTTAAAAGCTCTACGCCACTGCGGATTAATTCAGCTCGCGTATCCTGATTTTCACGTGCCACCTTAGGTGGTCTTCCGCGCTTGGGAATTGGTATTTTTGATGTGTTCATAGGTATATAATAGACCGACCGTCTAGTAAAATGCAAAAATAGTTTTAAATAAGGCGATCTAATTAAAAATAAGGAGTTAATATCGAGCCGATACTAGTGCCTAAACCACGCATAAATCCAAGCACCCAAACCACTTCCCGCCATTAAAACACTGGGAATAAAGCTATTTATGTAAAGCGGCAAGAGACCGGACAAAATAATCAGTGTAGAGCCAGTGAGCACATAAAATAAGTTTTTTTGAGCCCGACGTTGCTGTAATTGCTGCTGTTCAAAATGTTTTTGTTGTAGCGCAGGAAGTTGTTTAACTTGTTTTAAACTGTCATAGATCAGATCAGGAATTTCAGGTAGCTTTTCTGACCAAAATGGTAAGTTAGCATTAATTTTTTTAAACATAGCCACAAAGCCAATCTGGTCTTTCATCCACTGCTCCAAAAAGGGCTTTGCCGTCTGCCAAAGGTCTAACTGGGGATAAAGCAAGCGTCCTAAACCTTCCACATAAAGTAAGGTTTTTTGCAGTAACACCAATTGCGGCTGCACTACCATATTGAACCGCCGAGCAGTGTTAAACAGCTGCAACAACACATTACTAAAAGAAATCTCAGCCAAAGGTTTCTGAAAAATTGGCTCACATACAGTGCGAATAGACACCTCAAAGGCTTCAATATCGGTATCTGCAGGGACCCAGCCAGAATCCACGTGCAATTCTGCAACCTTACGATAATCACGATTGAAAAACGCAATAAAATTCTCAGCTAAATAGCGCTTATCGTCTCTATTTAACGTACCCACGATACCAAAATCAATAGCGATATATTGTGGGTTTTCTGGGTGCATTTTTGAAACAAAAATGTTTCCTGGATGCATATCTGCATGAAAGAAACTATCACGAAACACTTGGGTAAAGAAAACTTCGACACCTCGTTCAGCTAAAAGCTTCATATTGGTATTCTGAGCTTCCAATGCTTCAATATTGGAAATGGGAATACCATAAATGCGCTCCATTACCATCACATTGGTTGAGCAATAATCACTGTATATCTCTGGTATATATAACGAATCAGCGCCATCAAAATTGCGTTTCAATTGAATACCGTTTGCCGCTTCTCTTGCTAGATCCAATTCTTCAACAATGGTTTTTCTATATTCATCTACTACTTCAACCGGTCTTAACCGCTTACCATCGGGCAATAATTTTTGTACTGCAAATGCCAGTGAATGCATTAATTCAATATCAGCATGAATAGTGCCAGCAATATCTGGTCGAATAACCTTTACGATCACTTCTTTGTTGTTACTTTTTAATACTGCGCTATGAACTTGTGCAATGGATGCAGAGGCTAAAGGAGTGATTTCAAACTCTGAAAATAACTCATTCAATTCAGAGATATTTAAAGCACGTTTAATGATTTCAACGGCCACGGCACTATCAAAAGGTTGCACTTTATCTTGCAAGATAGCCAATTCATCAGCAATTTCAGCAGGCAGTAAATCCCGACGAGTCGACAGCATCTGCCCAAACTTAATAAATACCGGACCTAGGGTTTGCAACGCCAGTCTTATCCTCACCCCTAGCGGTTTATCTGGATGCTGGTTACGTAACCAAAATTGACAAGACCTGCCCAGCTTGGCATACCAAGGTAGCCAGTGTTCAGGAATTAATTCATCTAATCCATGTTGCAATAGAACTTTGTTAATCTTATATAGGCGAAGAGTCCGCATTGGTTTAACTGCTCTGCTTGTTTGATGAGGTGCTGGATTGGTTTTCTAAGCGACTTAACTTTGCTGCAAGCCTGTCGGTAGCACTGCGCAGTTCATTCACCTGGTCACAAAAATCTACCACTAAAATAGCTGGCGCAGCGATGCGCTTTTCTTCAATTGCCGCATCCGCCAAGGTAACGGCTAACCGATTAGCCTGACATTTTGCAGTTTGAATGAGTTTTTTGCCTGCTCTAAAGGTTTTATGCGCTAGCATATCACCTGTATATTTTGATAGCTGTTCTTCCCAATCAATATCTAACTCAGTCATTAACTGACTAAACTGTTGAGCAATTGCCACATCACCTTCTAGCACAAGTTCACCGTTTTGAATCAAACGGGTTATTTGGCTGGTGTCCTTTAACTTCTGTAAAGTGGACAACGACAATGCTAAGTGGCAATCAGTATTAATCTCTTCATCAGGCATAGCAACTAATACATCTACTTGATCAGAAAAACTAAAGGTTAACGTCCATGGTAATTCATGAATATCAACGCTGAGCTGTTTTCCTGCCATTTTTTTGAGTGCAAAAACGGAACTAGGATCAAGTTTCAGTAGATGATTAAAAATACGTTCAATGCCAGAAGACACTAATTGGGCTGCAGGCATTAAAATTTGAACCCTCTGTGCAGCGCCACTATGCCACCGGTTAGATTATGAAATGTGGTTTGCTCAAACCCCACAGCTTCCATCATACCTTTTAAGGTCTCTTGGTCAGGATGCATTCGAATTGACTCTGCCAAGTACTGATAACTTTCACTATCATTGGCCACTAACTTTCCCATTTTAGGCAATAAGTGGAACGAATACAGATCATAAGCTTTGCTTAACATGTCACTTTGCGGTTTTGAGAACTCCAGTACCAACAAACGACCACCGGGCTTTAATACACGGTACATAGAAGCCAAGGCTTTGTCTTTGTCGGTGACATTACGCAGTCCAAAAGCAATGGTAATGACGTCAAAATAGTTATCTGGGAACGGCAACATTTCGGCATTAGCTTGAACATAATCTAAATTGCCAACGACCCCTTTGTTTCGCAGTTTATCGCGGCCTACTTTCAACATGGCGTTGTTAATATCGGCTAATACCACCTGCCCAGTTTCGCCAACGATTTTAGAAAACTTTGCGGCTAAATCACCGGTTCCACCAGCTAGATCTAAGACCTTATGTCCTGCTCTAACACCACTACAATCGATGGTGAAGCGTTTCCATAAACGATGAATCCCCATAGACATCATGTCGTTCATAATGTCATATTTGGCCGCCACCGAATGAAATACATCGGCCACCATGGACGCTTTTTCGGTTTTGTCTACTTGTTTAAAACCAAAGTGAGTTTGCGAGTCTTCTTCTCGAGTGACTGGCGAATCTTCAGCAGTCGACACAACACTTACTTGATCCACTTCGTTTGTCTCAATTTCAGACTCAGGGACGTGACTATTGCTCATGGTATTTCCTTTTAAACTAATCTCATCAGTTTACCGAAAATCTTCATGCATGACTATTAAACCTGAACCTAGAATCACTATTCAACTTGAACATGGTTATCACCTACACTATAAGAAATAATTTGACTGATTTCTTGCAGTGAAAGATTGCTCTGCTGATGAAAATCGTTAAATGCGTTTTGCATAGCCGTTAAACTGCGTTTAGATGAAGCAGAGCCGCTGATTACATCTCTTTTGGCAAAATAGCTCACCACATCTTGGCTAAGAATAAACGTATCTTTACCCAAGGCGCGCAATGCGTAAGGTCCGGTATTGCCACCTAAACGTGCGCCATGTTTTTTCAGATATGCCCATAACCCAATAATATCGTGAGTGGGCCATTGGGCCACAAACTTGGCAAAGCTACCTTTGTCCTGTTTAACGGTTTGAATCATTAATGCGTTTTCACGAATGGTTTTTACTTTGTTGTAATTACGAATAATACTGGGATCTTGGGCTTTTTTTTCGAGCATCTCATCTGGCATTAAAACGACCTTTTCAATATCAAAATTGAAAAATGCTCGCTCGAAATTAGGCCACTTATCCCGCACTACTCTCCAAACAAAACCTGATTGGAAAACCTTTTTACTGAATTCTGCTAAAAAACGATCATCACCAATAGCTTCTATCTTCTTAGGTGTCAGAGGCTTCGACAACAATAAAGCTAATTTTTTAGGACCTCCTTTACGCTCACAGGCTCGTTGGTAAAGGTGTTCAAATGTTTCTAAAGTTGCCAAAAGCACACTATCCTTTTTTAATTTGATTAAGCGGCAATACCCGAATGGCGTAATAATGCATCAACGCTGGGCTCTCTTCCGCGGAATGCCACAAATAACGTCATCGGCTCTTTACTGCCGCCCATTTCCAGAACATTGTGTAAAAAGTCTGAACCCACTTGCGGATTGAAAATCCCTTCTTCTTCAAACCGACTAAAGGCGTCAGAACTTAATACTTCTGCCCATTTATAGCTGTAATAACCAGCCGCGTAACCGCCGGCGAAAATATGCCCAAAGCTATTTTGAAAACGATTAAATTCCGGAGCTTTAAGTACCGACACTTTTTCACGCACTTTTTGAATAAATTCTTGCACATTAACCGGATTTTCTTGCTGGTATTGTTCATGTAAGGTGAAGTCGAACAAACTGAATTCTAATTGTCGCATCATTTGCATCGCCGATTGGAAATTACGCGCTGCTAACATCTTGTCTAACAGGTCTTTGGGCAAGGCTTCGCCTGTTTCATAGTGCCCCGATATGAATGCTAGCGCTTCGGGTTGCCAACACCAATTTTCTAAAAACTGACTAGGTAACTCCACTGCATCCCATGGCACACCATTGATTCCTGAAACGCCGGCCACATCTACCTTAGTTAGCATATGATGAATACCGTGACCAAACTCATGGAACAAAGTAATGACTTCGTCATGGGTAAACAGCGCAGGTTTGTCGCCCACGGGTCCATTAAAGTTGCATGTTAAGTAAGCCACAGGATATTGTAATTGCCCGTCGATTCGCGTTCTACGAACCTGACATTCGTCCATCCACGCTCCACCGCGCTTGCGAGGCCGCGCATACAAATCTAAATAGAAACTACCACGCAATTCACCGTCACTGTCGACAATATCGTAAAACTTAACATCTTTATGCCACACATCAACGTTTTGACGCTGCACAATATTAACTTTGTATAAACGTTTAACCACTTCAAACAAGCCAGAGACCACCTGCTTTTCTGGGAAATAGGGGCGCAATTGTTCGTCTGAAATGGAATATTGTTGCTGTTTTAGTTTTTCACTGTAGTAGGCTAAATCCCATGCTTGTAATTCTGTTACCTGATGTTCAGCCTTGGCGAATTGGGTGACTTCTTGAAGATCTTTTAAAGCTTGCGGTTTTGAGCGTTTTGCTAAGTCTTCTAGGAATCCAGTAACCTGCTCAGTAGACTCGGCCATTTTAGTTGCTAGCGAACGTTCAGCGTAACTTGCAAACCCCATAAGATTGGCTAACTCATGACGCAAAGCTAAGGTTTCTTCAATAATCTGGGTATTGTCGAACTCGCCTGCATTAGGACCTAGCTCTGATGCACGGGTGGTGTAAGCGCGATACATTTCTTCTCGCAACGAACGGTTGTCGGCATAGGTCATAACGGGCAAATAACTTGGAATATCTAAGGTGAACAACCAGCCCTCTAGATCTTTGCTTTCAGCCAATTGCTTAGCTGCTTCTAAGGCAGAATCTGGTAACCCCGCCAATTCAGATTTGTCAGTAATATGTTTTTGCCAAGCCAATGTCGCATCCATCACATTATTGCTAAATGTAGAGGATAAATCTGACAGCCGACTTTTAATCTCACCATAACGTTGCTTTTTCCTATCTTCCAACGCAACCCCAGACAAGGTGAAGTCGCGGATACCATTATCAATAACTTTCTGCTGCGCAACCGAGAGTGTGGCAAATTCTTCAGAGTGCTTAATCTGAGTATAAGCATCATAAAGACCTTTATGCTGCCCAACCCAAGTGCCATAGGAAGATAATAGTGGTAGACATGCATCGTGGGCTTCACGCAACTCGTCATTACTCACAACAGAGTTCATATGCGATACTGGTGACCACAGCTTACCCAAAATATCATCTATTTCGTCAATTGGTTGAATGATAGTGTCCCAATTCACGGTCTCTTGCTCTAATACCCTATTAATAGTGTTTTTACAGTTCGAAATCGCCTCTTCTATTGAGTCTTTTATTTCGCTAATTTTGATTTGCGTAAACTGAGGCAAAGACTTGATATCTGATTGAGAATGATGAGTGGCGACTTGATTCATAAATGTATCCATTAATATTTTAAGGGTTGGAACTTTGTACGTGAGGCCTTATAAAGGCAATTACAAGAGATAGGCAAATATATTTATTACCTTCATGAACTTTTTGTCTGAAAATTGAATCCACAGGATTTGTGCTTCTTATTCATCTACAATAACCTAATTAATACAACTAACTTCAGGATAAAACATGGCAGATTTTGATTACATATGTATCGGCGGGGGCAGTGGTGGAATTGCTTCAGCAAACCGCGCAGCAAAGTATGGCAAAAAGGTGGCAATAATTGAGGCAACAGCGGTTGGCGGCACTTGTGTAAATGTGGGCTGTGTTCCTAAAAAAGTGATGTGGTTCGGCGCCCATGTCGCTGAAGCCATAAACCTATATGCACCAGACTACGGATTCGATGTCACAATCAATAAATTCGATTGGAAAACCTTGGTTGCAAGCAGAGAAGCCTATATCAAGCGCATTCATGGTAGCTACAGCAGCGGCTTTGAGAAAAATGGCGTTACTTTAATTTCAGGTTTTGCTACTTTTGTAGACAAAAATACCGTTGAAGTGAATGGCAAACAATATACCGCAGAGCACATTCTTATTGCTACTGGCGGTCGCCCTACCATACCAAAGATCCCAGGTGCAGAATTGGGAATCGACTCTAACGGCTTTTTTGAATTAAACCAACAACCTAAACGTGCGGTTGTGGTTGGTGCCGGATATATCGCTGTAGAGCTAGCAGGTGTAATGCACGCTTTAGGTACAAAAACCGATTTAGTCGTGCGTAAACACGCGCCATTAAGAAGTTTTGATACTATGTTATCCGAAACCTTAGTAGAGCTTATGGCTCAAGATGGTCCTACTCTGCACACTCATGCTACTCCCACACAGGTAATTAAAAATACAGATGGTTCGTTAACCATTGAATTTGAAAACGGTACCAGTATTGAAACAGACTGTGTTGTTTGGGCCATTGGACGTGAACCTGCTAATGATAAGATTGGCATCGAAAATACTGGCGTTGAACTCAATGAACGTGGATACATCAAAGTCGACAAATTCCAAAATACCAACGTAGATGGGATCTATGCGGTAGGCGATAACATTGGTTATGTTGAACTCACACCTGTTGCGGTTAAATCAGGACGTTTATTGTCTGAGCGTTTATTTAACGGTCAGACTAATGCACACATGGATTATTCTCTTATCCCAACAGTGGTATTTAGTCATCCTCCAATCGGCACTATAGGTTTAAGTGAAGATGAGGCGATCAAAGAATACGGTGCTGACAACGTTAAAGTATATAGCTCTAGCTTCGCGGCTATGTACACAGCAGTGACGAAACATCGTCAAATGACTCGAATGAAACTAGTTTGTGCAGGTGAGGAAGAAAAAGTCGTCGGCTTACATGGCATAGGTGCCGGTATGGACGAGATTCTGCAAGGATTTGGCGTGGCTATGAAGATGGGCGCTACTAAAGCTGATTTTGATGCTTGCGTAGCCATTCATCCTACTTCTGGAGAAGAATACGTCACTATGTGACCCTAGCCGACTAACAAAGCGAACCGTTTCTCCCTAGTTTTGGCTGTCAATACAGTCGAAACTAGAGGGGTTTACTAAGCCAATACCTTGGGCTAATAATCTAATCTGCAGCTTCGATATGTTTTTCAAGCAGGTTAACTAGAGTGTCATATTGCTGTTCCATGGTCACAAGCAAACTTTCAATCGCGGCAATATTCGGTTTATGAGCTTCAATCTCTATATTACCAAAGGTTTCATGTAGCTGCATTGCACCAATATCTCCACAAACACCTTTAAGTGAATGACTCAATTGGCAAATTTCTTCTAAAGATTGACTCTGGACGCTGCCTCGCAACTTTGCAATTTTGTCTCCAGTGCTTTGCAAAAATATATTACATATTTTGTTCAACAGGTTTTGATTATTCATCAACCGGGTAAGTGCTCCCTGTTTATCCCAAACCACGCAAGAGGTAATAGCTTGGGCAATAGATTGTTCCGTATCTCCACTGTCATTAATAATTTTAACCTTGGGTTTAAACACAGATAACACCCACTTAGTCAGTTTAGTTATCAATTTTTCAGCAGAAATTGGCTTAGTGACATAATCATTCATGCCAGCCTCTAAGCATTTTTGCCTTTCTCCCAGCATAGCATTTGCGGTCATAGCTATGATTGGAACATCAATATATAACTGACCAGCCTCACCGTTACGGATTTGCGCAGTTGCTTCATAACCATTCAAAATCGGCATTTGGCAATCCATTAGTACACAGTGAATAATTTCCCCACTGGCAGCAGATGCGAGCAATTTATCGATTGCTTGTTGTCCGTTGGCAGCTCTCACTGTTTCTACTGAAGTAGGTTTTAAAATGCCTATTGCCACCTCGACATTTATATCATTGTCATCCACAACCAATACTCTAGCACCGGTTAATTTACTGTCTACGGGAAGATCCACGTCAGTTATTTTAGGCTTGTTCTGCTCTGCATTGGCGTCGGCTAACGTTTGCTTTTTGTCGGTATATTTCAATAAAAACTCTGAAATAGACACGGGTTTGGAAATATAGATGGGCTTAAGACGTTTAAACATGGTTTTGGCATCACGAGTATTATACAACATGGCCACTTTAGCAGAGCTGTTGTTGGCATATTCTATAGCGTCCCAGCAATGTTCAAGTAACTGTGCCCGAGGATCAAGTTGATCAACAATAAAAATGTCAGGCAATTTTGCCGGCAGTTCAGTATTCGATTCTAAGTAGCCGGTAATCTCATTATCAGGCATAACCTTAGCGCCGAGTTTGACGACCATATTGCATAGACTTTGATGGAGTTGTTGATTCGCGACTAAGATGGAAACGAGTTTGCCACTGAGATGTTTCTCTGGACGTTTGAACGTCAAGTTAACATTGGGGATATGTACTTGGAAATGAAACGTACTGCCTTTGCCTTTTTCTGATTTGAAGGTCACTTGGCCATTGAGTAATTTACTCAATTGTTTGCATATCGATAGTCCAAGGCCTGTTCCACCGTACTTAGAAGCGATAGCACTGTCTTCTTGGGAAAATGCACTGAATAATCGTTTCTGATTTTCTTCTGCGATGCCTATTCCAGTGTCTGTCACCGCGAAATGCAGACTGCAATGATTATCATCGAGTTGTTCTGAATAGGCGTTGACTAAAATATGTCCCTGATTGGTAAATTTAATTGCATTATTTAAAATGTTAGTAAGAATCTGTGAATAGCGATGCGGATCACTGATGATTGATTCACACTTTATATCAATGCTATCAAGTATAAATTCTAGGCCTTTCTCTTGCGCTTTGACTGCCATACTTCCGCACAAGCTTTCAATTAATTTACCAGGTTTAAATGCTTTGTAATCCAGGTCTAATTTACCCGCTTCTATTTTTGATAAATCTAAAATGTCGTTAATCAACACCGAGAGCGAGTTAACACTCACTTCCGTCATATCAAGGTACTGTAACTGTTGTTCACTAAGTGGTTCTTTTTTAATGAGATTTAAAGTGCCAATTATACCGTTAAGTGGGGTGCGCATTTCATGGCTAATGTTAGAAATAAACGCGCTTTTAACATCGCTCGCTTTTTCCAATTGGGCGGTACGTCGAGCGACTTTCACCTCTAATTCAGCGTTTACTTTACGGATTTTTTCATCGGCCTTTTTTAAGCTAGTAATATCCCGTGTAATCACCGCAACTCCACTGAAAGTAACGCCATCTTGAAGAATTGCAGACAGTGAAACCAACAGCTTAATGTTTTGATCCTGCTGTAAACAGGTTTCTAAAGACTGCTGACTCACGCCACTTGCCAATTTATGAATAAGTTCATCAAAATTGACCTCAGGAAATAACGATAGCTCCACAACACGCCGACCTTCTACTTGCTCGAAATCTAAACCAAATAACGCCTTTGCGGCGCGATTCCAGCTTGATATTCGCCCATCGGTTGTTAACCCGAAAATAGCATCTTGCGAGCCATTAACAATAGCCTCGGATTCCGCCCTTGCTTCAGCTAATTCCTGACTTCTACGCAACCCTCTCTGAAAAACCGCCAAAACGATTACTATTACAATAAATACAACAAATAAAATGGCATAGACATTGGTTCGTCTTTGCATCGCTAAATCACTTATTACTGCCTCTGGGGTTAGAATATGAGAGAGCAGAAAGCCATCATTAAAATCACCACTGATAATTAATTTTTTAGCAGAAGAATAGAACTCTCCTGTTGGGTAGTGTTTCACTCTAGTAATATCGATTTGACTGCCCAAGTCTAGTTTCTGATTGTAATAACTGTCCCAACTTGCTTCTGGGTTTAGATCCTTGCTGTACATTAGTTCTGGATTAGGATGCACCAGAAAAAAGCCGTTACTATCGGTTAAGATTAGTTGGTTCGGTTTATCAACAAGGCCTTGAATCGAATTCAGCAGTTCACTGGCATTGATATTTAGGATTAAGAAACCTAAACGTTCGATTTGATTATTGAATACCGGTATAGATAATCTGAGCATAGGACGATAAGGAAATTCTATTTCGCCAAACTCACGATTTAGTGAAATTTCGGACAGATAAATTTGTCCCGCAGACAGTTTTACACTTTGCTGGTAGTAGTCTCTATCGCTCTTATTTTGCAAGTGAGCATCGCCTACCACTTTTATGCCACCGCCACTTCGTTCAACGCGCACTAACTCTTTGCCTTCATTGCCAATGCCGATAAAGCGCATTTGTTCGTACTCTGAATTATTTTCAACAAAAGCTACAAAGATAGTTTCTAACCTTTGTTTCCATTGTTCATGAGTAGAACCATCTACTTCAGAATCTTGCACCATAGTATTGGCAAAACCTTCAATAGGAGGTGTACCAAACAAAAAGCGTAAGTCATTTCGATATTTGGAAAGGGATTGTTGTACCTGAGTGTCAATTCGACTATTTGTTGCCCGCTGATTTTCTTCAACTAAAGCCATAATAGTAGTATTAATTTGAGTTTCGAAAATGATAATAGCGATAGAAATTATTGATACAAATAGAAAAAAGGTAGGTATAAATAAGTTTTTCCCGCCATACCAAGATTTTATCTTGGGCAAACGTGGCTTTATTGACATTAAATACTCCGTAGAAAAAACTGCACCCAAAACCCTCTGTGCTTTTCAATAAATTGAAAGTTAACCAGATAGTAACTAATGATATAAAAGATTATGCGTAAATGACTTTAAACTTTAGTAGTTCGCTAAAAACAACGCAAGTTAACCGGTGAATTGATTCCGACCTTTTTGTTTTGCTAAATAAAGTGCTTTATCGGCATTTCGGATAATTTCATTGACTTTGTAAGATTCATTATTGCTTGTGCTATACAAACCAATACTTGCGGTAACGATTCCAAATGGTGACGCTTCGTGAGGCACCTTTAAATTCGCTATTTTTTGTAAAATAGTTTTCGCGATATGCTCAGCTCCAGCCCTATCGGTATCGGGCAAAAGGCATAGAAACTCTTCTCCGCCATAGCGAAATGACATGTCATTTGGACGATGTAAAACGTCTTTTAAAACATTACTGACCGAAATTAGGCATTTGTCTCCACTAATATGCCCATAACTGTCGTTAAAGCGTTTAAACCAGTCGATATCCAGCATAAGGAGTGATAATGGAGACTCGGTGCGACTAGACTGAAGCATATACTTATTCAATACATCTTCGAGTAAATGTCGGTTGTATAGCCCGGTTAAACCGTCGGTAAATGACATTTTTCGCAGAAAGTCAGATTGTGCTTTTAAAGTAAGGTGAGCTTTCACGCGGTTTAACAGTGTAATACCATTAACCGGCTTGGAAACAAAATCGACTCCTCCAGCCTCCCAACATTTATTTTCATCGTTTTGACTTTTAACCGAGGTGATAAAAATAACTGGGATGTGTTGTAGATTTTGATTATTCTTAATTGTCCGACATGTTTCTAACCCCGAAATCCCAGGCATCACTACATCCAATAGAATCAAATCCGGTGTCTGGTGCTGGCAAAACTCTAACGCCTCTTCGCCAGAATGGACAATTTTGGTATTATACAAGTTCGCCAATAAGTCAGCGATAACCATAGCATTGATGGGTTCATCATCGACAATTAAAACAAGAGCCTCTTGCAAGGTACCTTGCTGTACATAATGTTTCCCAACCAACTACTTTTACCTTTTTAGTTATTTATGAAGGTTTATTTTTTGCTTTTTTTCGTCTTCTTTCGGACTCATTTACTAGAATCAAAAAAAGTAAAAATTACTTTTCCACCAATCAATCGGTAGACGATTATTCAGCTAGCCATCAGAGTCATGAAAGGACGGAGTTACAACAAAAATTTCGACTTTCTGATGATATCAAAAAATAGATTAAATTCCTTTGATTTTTCTCCATTTTGAAATGTCTTTAATCGTCCTCAATAAGGAGCTGATAAATAGCCGAAAGAACAAACTAATGTCTGATAAATAATTAACAATTTCAAGAACCTAACCCCCTCATTACCAAGACAAATTAACGATAGAGCAGATTTTACTCACAATACATCGGACCAAGGTGAATGCTTCTGACAATTGTTAAAAATGAATAGGAAAGAAGTAATAAAGCAATGCGTCGTGCTGATATAACAACTAGGTGCTTGTTTTTGATTTCTAAAAAGCGGCTTGGGTTAAATCAAAGGGAAAATGAATTACCCACAATATAGAAGCCTATTAATTAATCAAAACTCATTAAACCTTTTGAATACAGCCGAATAAATTGAAATATCAGTCCTCTAGCGGTTGCATCATGTTTAAAATTCCACTAAGTTTTAGCATTCAGGTCTGCTCAGTGAATCAATCGATAGTAGATCAATAATTCGATTGTTCTTTATGCAGTAGGAGTGAACGTTGGAGATGATTACGTCGGAGTATCTGGTGGACAGAATTGCCTCTGGCGAGACTCAAGCTGAGCAACAATTGGTTAATAAATATTGGAAAAGTCTATTTTTTATTTTGAAAAAACAGGCTGACGATGACGAATTAGCCAATGACATAGCCCAAGATACTTTCCTCATAGTTATCGACAACATTCGCAATGGTAAAATTGAAAATAGCTCAGCAGTCGGCGCCTATATTCGTCGGACCGGGCTTAATTTGTTGATAGCCCATTTCCGCAAGGAGTCGCGGCGTAAAACCGAATATTCAGATTCAATCGACTTGGAATACCCAGACACGTCGAAATCCATTTTTAATTCACTCAATTCTGAAAAATTAGTACAAATTGTACAACAGGTTATTGATGAATTACCTGCCCAACGAGATCGAGATTTATTGTATCGTTATTTTGTCTATGGCCAATCCAAACAACTAATTTGCGACGAGTTTGAATTGAGCCCAGCGCACTTCGACAGAGTGTTATACAGAGCGCGCGAAAGACTTAAAGATGTCATTCAACTTAAATTAGGTATAGATCTAAATAAAACAACATTAACATCACTTTTGAGCCTTGCCTTAGCCTGTCAAGTTTCAGTTTCTGCCCAGTCTTCTTCAATTGATAATTTTTTTCACAATCAGGTGAGAGAAATCCAAATCCCGCAACACTTGGTTATTAACACCGACACGGAAGAATAGAACGGCCATTTGGGAAAACTATATAATTATGGTTTGTTGGCTGGAGAAAATAAGAGGTTCTAATGACACCAATGGATCAAGCATATATCGAAAGACGTGATATCGCCAATCGCTATATGCAAGGCAAGCTCTGTGCAGAAGAATGTGAAGAATTTGAAATTTACCTAATGGAAAATCCTGACGTTGTAGACCAATTGCAGCTCGACTCGATGTTTATTAAAGCGTTACCGTTTTTAGCTCAAAGCCCGAAACAAAAACCAACGTTTTGGCAATTGTTGTTTGCGACACCTGCGCGCGCTAGCATAGGTACTCTTTGTGCCGGTGCTCTGCTGTTTTCGTTAGTTGTCAATTTTGAACATTTGGTCACGTCGAATAGTACGTTCTCTTCGCCTTCCATGGTTTACGTGTCTTCAGCAAGAGGCAACACCTCCAATGTTGATCAGACATTTTCTCTTAATGATGTCTCATCATCTGTTTCTCTAGTCCTTCAAGACGAGTTTGATGTTACTAAAACATATCAAATCAACATGTTTATTAACTCCTCATCGAGTCCAATCTATACCGCGTCCTACACCCCTAACACCGAAGGGGAAGTAGTCATATCGGTAGATAAAGAGATGTTGCAAGTTGGTTTGATAGAAATTCAATATTCCCTTGATGAATCAAACAATAGAAATAAGAAATCGTTGGTAGTAGCAGTAAGAGATTAGTTATGTTGGATTTTAGTTTCACCCACAAACTTAAAAAGATGTGGAATCCCGATTATTTGAGTGATCCTGTATTACTGCAAATTGCAGAAAAATTATTGGAAAATAACAATACAGTACCATCAAGTAATCTTGATGCGGGAATGACTTATTTTGGGCAAATGATTGCTCACGATATTGCACCACATACCACCCCACCAGATCACCCAGTCAGAACGGTAAGCAATGAATTGTTACTGGAAAGTCTATATGGTCAAAACAATAGTATTGTGAATGACAGATTTGAGTTGCGCCCAATACAATGGCAAGGGGTAAAAGGTTTCGACGTTGCAAGAGACGACAATGGTAAAGCGCGAATTCCCGAACACCGCAATGACATCAACGATATTATTTGTCAGCTACATGCATTCTGGCAGAATTTTCACAACCAATTAATAGAAGCGCCATATCATTTCGATTTTGAAAATGCTAAATGCCACACCATACTAACCTTTCAGTTTGTGACCATTGAATATTATCTAAAAAATCTTTTAGATCCGCACATTTTTGAGGTGTATTTTAATCAACAGGCAAAGCCTGAATTACCCTTCAAAACCGAGCAGCGCTTAGATTATTTTCACAATAGTGCATTTCGTTTTGGTCACAGTATGGTGAGAAATAGTTACGCACTAAGGCGCTTTCAACCTGAAGTACCGTTGACCTCGTTGTTTGCATCTTCACAAAAAGTACAAGATAAACACGTAATTCAATGGCGTCGTTTTTTTGGAGACAATCAAAAAGCCAATAAAATTGATCTGTCTTTATCAGATGCCATGTCAAAAATACGTTTTCCTTCTGACAATTCAGAAATGATCCGTATTATCTTTAAAAATATATTGGCTGGGCTAAACAAACAAATTCCATCTGGATACAACATTGTTAAAAAAATCAATGCTCAAGCCGAACTAAACGACATTTTTCAAATGACTCCTCTGGAAAAACTGTCACCGCAATTTGATGGCATTGAAAAGCTCAATATCCAGAACTTGCCACTTTGGACATATATCCTGCAAGAAGCCGCTACCACTCAAAACGGAGAAAGGCTTGGTAAACTAGGGAGTATTCTAATTGCAGATGTATTACATGACGCTATCAATACTAAAGCCCTATCAATTTTCAAAAACGGTACTTATGATAAACGTCATGCATTGATGGTATTAGACGAAGTGAAAGATAAGTTACTCGACGAGAACAACAATGTAGACTTGCATAAACTTTTCAATGTGAACTAAGGAAACTGTATGCCCGACCAAATAATAAGAGAAATTACAGCTTTAGGCATAGAAGCGGTCGAACAATCTGTCGGAACTAAAACGCAGGAAGAAATAGTTTCACAAATTAGTCCTTGGTTTTTTGTTCCACAAAAAAGGTACTTTATTGAGATCAGTAAGAAAAAAATTGCTGATCTACTATATGTACAAGAAACGGCTGTCAATCAAGACGGTTCAAGTGCTAACGAATGGCCTGAGTTATTCAGATTAGCATCAGACAACACCGTATTTGTATTAAATGAAGATAAAACGCAACTGGTCAATATAAACGATGGCATCTCAACCATTATGTTTGATGATTTAGAAGGGTGGCACATCAAAGAATGGACCAACTTTCTACCGGCGGATGACAATCCAGATAGCGATATTATTGCCCATGTGATTTGGCAAGATAAATACGGAAACATAGCTAAATCAAAACACAGTTGGATAGTTTACCTTCTCGATTAACCCGCATCGCTGACTAAAAGTGCCACTTCCTCAAGGTGGCACTAGCTCCAAGTTTCTTATCCCAAACAAAATTTATAGGTTACAATGTGCCATCCATTGTTAACCAAAGACGTGTTTTGCTAAATATGTTCCGTTTTTTGTCCTACAGTCTTATCTTGTTGTGTGCCAGTTTTACCTGTAGTGCAATGGAATCTACCGCATTAACAGTCAATCAAGTTGGCCATGCAGCACTATTGAAGTTGAGTCATGCCGACCAGCCTTTAGAAATTGAAATTTTCGTTAATAATCAATTGATTGAAAAAAAAGATATAGACAGCAAAGATACCGAGTATTTTAGCCTATTTCAGTTCCCACAAACCGATACTGAAACCAATAAAATTAGGGTGCTGGTAAATTATACTAAAATTTCTCCTAAAATCAGTTTGATAGAATTAGACAATACAGATTATTCTGCGTACCAAAACGTTATCGATATTTTGGCTACTCCTGCACAAACGCAAACTAATCAGCCCTATTCAATTGTTTCGCAAATAACCAATAGTGACGTAAATAGCGACTTCTCCAGATGGACGCTTCGCCGACTAATGGAAAATGCAAAGCAAGTTAAAAATGGCTCTCTTGGCTTTATTACTAGCTTTAATTTAAATCAATTCAGCGCCCAAGACATTATTGCTCAATGCGCAGTTTGGACTTCATCTTTTGAGCCTGAGAGCCAAATAGATGACCCAGTCAAAACTCAAGTTGCCGCACAATTAGCTGCAACTCTGTATGTTTATTCTAAACATCATGGCCAACTTAGTAATGATCAAACCGCGCTTCTAAACCAATCAAAATTTATTCAACATTGTGGAAGCATGTTTGCTGATATCGCCCATTCCCAACAAGCAGGTTTGGATCTGGATGTATACGCTAAAAATTTATATCAACAAGTACTCGAAGCACTATCTAAATCTCCTAATTGGCTGACGGCAGACATACTTCATCACCTTTGGTTCTATTACAATTTTGAAGACAAACATAACTTGGCATTAGAAACCGTTAAAAATGCGATTTCTAAAGCAGAAAATGCCCCTGAATATCGATTTTTAATGGCCGAACTCTATAGTAATGCTTTTTTATCTTCCTACCGAGAAGGCGCGTTTGCTCAAGCTCATAATTATTTAAATAAAGGGTTAAATATTATCAGTGATTCTAACAGCCCAGGTATTGCCCCCTTGTTATTTAGTAAAGGTTTTCTGCTTTTCCAAACAGGTGAATATGACACAGGTTCACGTTACTTTTCCAATACCATAAATCAGGTACAAAACACCTTGCCCAATCAGCAATGGGAACTTGCACGTTGTTTGAATTTAGGTCAGCAAGATTTAATGATTGCAAGAGCCGCGGTTATGATAGGGGCGACAAGTCGAGAGGAAGGTGATTTTGATGGGGCCAATCAATGGTTAGAGTGCGCCGAGCATTTATTGAAGAACCAACAGGATTATTATCAAATTGTATTACAAGTCGAACTCGCAAAAACGGCAATTAAACAAAAAGAATTCACTAAAGCCCAAACACACTTAAACAATGTATTTAACGATCCAAGAACACTTCACACCACTCAAATTGATGCAAAAATCCTGAAATTCAAAATAGACAATGTGTATTTAGCTAAGCCGATTGATAAAAATAAGCTTCAAGAATTAGCAGCACTATTAGATTACGACAGTTTTTATAACGAAGATATTATTGATATTGAAAACAAAACCTACCCCATTAAACAGATCGAAGTATTTACGTTATTAGTCCAAATAAGTCAGCAAGAAAAATCCTTTAAGTGGGTTGATATCTTTGCTGAGAAGGCAATGTCATTAATAGAAAAGAGTCGATTAACCGTAGCCAATCCGCAAGCTTGGAATGCGGCTAGATTTAGTTTTATTAATACCTATATTACCTCGTTATTAGATAATGAGCGCATTAAAAATCAACCTCGTCATCACTACGCCAGACTTTTCGAAGTTTTGGAAAAGTACTATTCAGTTGACCCAAAACAAGAGAGAAACCTGTTTTCTATCGATGAAGTTGCGAGTGAAAATGAGGCGCAAATTCAACTTTTGTACAATATTTGGTTAGCAGAAGAAAAACAGATGTTGTTAAGCGACTCATCAAGCGAAAAACTGCGATTAGTTGAAGCAAGAGATGATTATCTAGCTAGAGTATTGAACGAACAAAATCACGATTCGAAAATTGCTAATATATCCTTAGATGCATTTCAACAATCGTTGCCATCAGATCAAATGTTGGTTAGATATTTTTCTGATGGACACACCATGTTTTCACTTAACGTCACACACAACGATATATCGGTTCAAAAAATAGCAAAAGTGGCAGAGATTGCGGAGATGGTAAAAAACTACGTTCACGGCACATATGCTTCTAGTAAACCATGGTTGAACACACAGTTTCGGGATATTTCTTTACTGCCAGTTGATGTCATTGAACAGCAAAAAATAACTAAAATTTTGATTATTCCCGATGAAAGTTTACATAAGATGCCGTTCTCTATGTGGAATACTGCCACAACAGCAGAAAACTACAAACCATTAGTTGAAACCTCACAATCGGTTTTTATTACATCTGCCACTTCATATTTTGAGCAGACATTTTCAACTGACGCTGAGAACTTTGAAATTTCCATTTTTGCAAACCCTGATTTCACTGCACAGGTGAATGACATTACACCTGGATCCATATCTGAACGTTTAACATTAGCGGCTTTACCAGGCACGCTTAAAGAAGCAAAGTACGTAGCTAATTTATTTGCTGGTCACCAAATAAATAAAGGCTTTGCCGAAAATGCGACTAGTCAATTTTTAATGTCTAAAAAAGTTCGTAATTCAAACATTCTGCATATTGGAACACACGGCTATTTCGATAAAAAATTACCGGATATTGTTGGCGTATTAACCGCTGGAGAGAATATTAAAGGTAATTTAACCCCTGGATTTTTAAGCTTAAATCAATTGCTAAGTAAACCTGTATCTGCTGATTTAGTGTTTATTAGCGGCTGCGAAACTATGGTTGGGAAAAATTATAAAGGCTCAGGGATGCGTAGTATTACGCGAGGATTTTTAGCCCAAGGTGCTAAGACGGTGGTGGGTACTATTTGGGCTATTCAAGATCGACCGACTTCAGAATTCGTGAAACAGTTTTACGCAAACTTAGTGGAATCCGAAGGGGACGCCCCCAAAGCGCTACAGTTAACCCAATTTAGATTTCACTCTTCGGGCAAATATCGTCATCCAAAATACTGGGCAGGATTTGTACTCACCTCTTCAAATCAAGGCGACAGTCAGATTTTCGGGCCAGAATTAGCGAATAATTTATTTCCTCAGTAAAACGTGTAAAATTATACCCTTAAAAATCACAAAATCTTCGTGTTGCGACTAATCTATACACAAACATAACGTGAAAAGTACACGGGGCAGCAGGGGCAAAAGTATGAACGATACATTTTTATTCGCTGATGATATGCCGGAAGAAGAGGATTCCTTTGATTATAAATGGAATGTTTTAGTTATTGATGACGAACCTGAAATTCACAACATAACCAAAATCGTACTCAATGATCTAGTCTTTGATGATGGACGACTAGCGTTACATAGCGCCTATACTGCAACCGAAGCTAAAAATATAATTTCAAATAGCCAACACGACTTTGCCGTTGCGATAGTGGATGTTGTGATGGAAACAGTTCATGCCGGTTTAGATTTTGTCAAATGGGTTAGAGAAGATTTAAATAACCATAAGATTCGGCTATTCCTGCGTACAGGACAGCCTGGTGAAGCCCCAGAAGAAAGTGTTATTCGGGAATACGATATCAATGATTACAAAAATAAGACCGAATTAACCGCGTTGAGATTAAAAACCTCTGTTTATTCTGCACTACGTGGTTATAGAGATATCTTAACCATAGAAAAACACCGTATCGGTCTGGAAAAAATCATTGCTGCTTCTTCCGAGTTTATTGAATGTGACACACTTCCTCAGTTTGGTTCGGCAATATTAAAGCAAGTAGCAGTTGTCTTAGGTATCGAGGAAGAGGCGGTAATTTGTTGCGCGGTTGCCAAAGACGCAAATAATAATTTGAGTAATGTTCATATACTTGCGTTGAACCAACCGCAACCGGTTCAGATAGAGACCCCGTTGTCATTGAGTAGCGAAGTTAATGCGCGAATCAAACGGGCATTGGCGCTCAAACATTCGATTTACGAAGAAGATTATTTTATTGGTTACTTTACCACTAAGCGCAACACAGAAAATGTACTTTACGTTGCTCAAAATAAGCAATTAGAACCCATGCAACATCGTTTATTGGAGTTTTTCGCCAACAATATTGCCGTAGCTCATGAAAATCTGAAGCTACGCGATGTCATTAAGGACTCTCAAAAAGAATTGTCTTATATTATTGGCGAAGCGGTTGAAATGCGCAGCAAAGAAACCGGTAGTCACGTTAAACGGGTAGCGCAAACTAGCTACATGCTAGCAAAGCTATATGGTCTAGATGATTTCGACTCAGAGATGATTAAACTTGCCTCCCCACTTCATGATGTGGGGAAAGTAGGGATTCCTGATTATGTGCTAAACAAGCCTGACAAATTAGATAGCCTTGAATGGGAAGTGATGCAAACCCATGCTCAAATCGGGTTTGAAATGTTGGCTAGAACTGATAACCCGATTTTGCAATTAGGGGCTACCATAGCAAGACAGCATCATGAAAAGTGGGATGGCACAGGCTACCCGCAAGGTCTTCAAGGTGAAGAGATTGCTATTGCTGGGCGCATAACTGCACTTATGGATGTATTTGATGCTTTAGGAAGCAAGCGTTGTTATAAAAAACCATGGGCTAATCAGGAAATTATCGATTTCCTAAAGGAGCAAAGAGGCAAAGCATTTGAACCTAAACTAGTCGATTTATTATTGACCAATATTAGTCAGTTTAATCAAGTTAGAGAGCAATACCCTGACAAATTTTAGGCCATATTGCCCACATAAAAAAACGCATTTCAAAGTCAATTTTAAAATGCGTTTAATGGTTCTTGATTATTAAAATGAAGCTACAAGATAAAGCGACTCAAATCTTCATTATCAACAAACTTATCTAGATGTTCATTGACGTATTTAGCGTCTACCAGTACGGATTCGTTTTCCATTTCAGATGCATCAAAAGAAATATCTTCCATTAACCGCTCCATCACAGTATGCAGACGTCGAGCACCAATATTTTCAGTCCGCTCATTCACTTGCCAAGCGGCTTCAGCGATACGTCTTATACCGTCTTCAGTGAAGCTAACTGCAACTCCTTCAGTACCCATTAGCGCAATGTACTGCTCAGTGAGCGAGGCATTTGGTTCTGTTAGTATGCGAACGAAGTCTTCCACACTTAACGCTGAAAGTTCCACTCGAATTGGCAAACGTCCTTGCAATTCAGGTATTAAATCAGAGGGTTTACTCATCTGGAAAGCACCTGAGGCGACAAACAAGATGTGGTCCGTTTTAACCATTCCATGTTTAGTCGATACAGTAGACCCCTCAACTAAAGGCAATAGATCCCGTTGCACACCTTCGCGAGAAACATCGGCGCTGCCAGTGCCTTCTCGTTTACAGATTTTATCGATTTCATCAATAAAAACGATACCGTTTTGCTCAACGTTAAACAGTGCTTTATCTTTCAATTCTTCCTGATTAACTAATCGCGCAGCTTCTTCTTCAACTAAAAGTTTAAATGCTTCTTTAATTTTTAGTTTCTTTTTCTTCTTTTGAGAACCAGATAAATTCTGAAACATGCCCTGAAGTTGATTGGTCATTTCTTCCATTCCAGGAGGCGCCATGATCTCTACCCCTACTTGAGGCAAAGCAACATCAATTTCAATTTCTTTATCGTCTAATTGACCTTCTCGTAATTTTTTACGGAAAGTTTGACGAGTACCTTTATCTTCAACTTTCTCTTTTTCACCCCACGCATTTTCTGGTGGTGGTAAAAGTGTATCAAGAATACGGTCTTCAGCAGCTTCTTCAGCTCGATACTTCACTTTTTCAGTTTCTTGCTCTTTGGTCATCTTAATAGAGATGTCTGCAAGATCTCGAATGATGCTTTCTACTTCTTTACCAACATAGCCCACTTCTGTGAACTTGGTTGCTTCTACTTTAATAAAAGGAGCATTGGCCAATTTAGCTAGGCGACGGGCGATTTCGGTTTTACCAACACCAGTAGGACCAATCATCAAGATATTCTTTGGGGTTACTTCCTGACGTAATTCAGGTTCTAATTGCATACGACGCCAGCGATTACGAAGTGCAATTGACACTGCTCGCTTTGCATCTTGCTGACCAATAATGTGCCTGTCCAACTCGTGGACAATTTCTCTTGGGGTCATCTCAGACATAAAAAAACCTTTAAATAGTGTCGCACTGAGCGATTAAATCAGTGCTATTAAAATTAGTAATTCAACGTTTCTATTGTTTGGCTGTGGTTGGTAAACACACATATGTCACCAGCAATCGTCAGACTCTTTTCTGCGATTTCTTGTGCGCTCAACTCTGTATTTGCCAGTAACGCGGTAGCTGCCGCTTGGGCATAGGGACCACCTGAACCAATAGCGATGAGATCTTGCTCTGGCTGCACCACATCACCATTACCGGTAATGATAAAAGAAGCGGTATGATCAGCCACGGCCAATAACGCTTCTAACTTACGTAACATCCTATCGGTTCGCCAATCCTTTGCCAGTTCTACTGCAGCTTTAGTTAAATGCCCTTGATGCATTTCCAATTTACTTTCGAAACGCTCAAAAAGAGTAAAAGCATCGGCAGTGCCACCAGCAAATCCGGCGATTACTTTGTCGTTGTAGAGTCTACGCACTTTTCGTGCATTGCCTTTCATAACAGTGTTTCCTAACGAAACCTGCCCGTCACCTGCGATGACGACTTGATTATTGCGGCGTACGGATACAATGGTAGTCACGTCTGCTCCTTGTTTAGATCAACTTTATCAACCCACGTTAAATGCGAGTCACGATTCATGGAGTATATGTGGGGAGCGGGAAGGAATTTTCAAGCATTAAGGTTTGAGTATCTTAAAAAATGAAGACGATATAGGTGGATCAGCCCCAAATTTCACGTTTTGGCCTGAAGGCCATGCTACAAATGCAAAACAATCTGTAGGCGGGCGCTTTAGCCCCGTGAGAGATTTTAAATCCATGTCCTAAAGGCCATGCTACAAATGCAAAACAATCTGTAGGCGGGCGCTTTAGCCCCGTGGGAGATTTTAAATCCATGGCCTAAAGACCATGCTACAAATGCAAAACAACCTGTAGGCGGGCGCTTTAGACCCGTGGGAGATTTTAAATCCATGGCCTGAAGGCCATGCTACAAATGCAAAACAACC